>CAZMEF010000041.1:1340-10476 GCA_964565305.1 uncultured Eubacteriales bacterium
ATGCTGAGGTAACCCCCTTGGGTTTCTGTATGTCCAAGTTTCCTACTTTCTCGCATCCGAGGAGACGGTAGCGCGGGAGTTCGGCGCATACGAAGGCGTAAGGGACAATTACCCCAAGTGCGTCGTTTCAGTCATCCCGGTATATAAGAAGCGGGAGGGAGCCTTCGCTGAGTTTTGCTCCCTTGCGTTGAGGCAGCATGAGGACTCTAGAGTACGTCTCGCTATCTCGCAAGGGCGGCGGGGAGGGGGGCAGCCATAAGGGACTGACCATCTAGGCGGCTAGGCAGAAATGAAGCGTCACTCCCCTCAGTCACCTCTCACTGTAGGCAGGCTTTTTGTGTGAACTACTTCCCACCCCTGGCCAGGTTCTCTCGTCAGTACTATCGCTCTCAAAGGATGGCTGGCGGGGTCTTCGCGGAAGTCTATCCCCAAAGTTACCGTTTCACCTTTTAGCCTGCTCAGAATATCGGGATCTCCGGAATAGTCCGCAACGACCGAGTATAAGGCCATAATCGCTCCTTCTTTGTAGCCAAGATCACTGAGGTATAGCCTGGCGGCGACGCCCGCGGACGAGTACGGCTCGCCTGTTGGGATTTGGGGAGGTTCGGGTTCATCCGGGATCAACCCGACGCTGTCGCTGTCATCGCCCTTGTGTTCAAAGCCTTCCGCATCGCTTGTGAACCGGTAGACCCTGTCATCCTCCGTAATGATCGCCGTGCCCCGGGCCGCGACCTTGCCTTCCCTATCAAAAGCCGTAACGACAATGCTTGTGTCGCCGGTCGCGATATCCTGGGAGGAGTCAGATTGGAAAGGCCACCAATAGACGGTTTCAGCCGTTGACACGTCTTGACCCAAAGCAGTGATGTGACCATCCGAGTAGGAACAAAAGGAACCGCGATCGCACTCGTATGTGAACTCGGTGGAACCGTCGAACTCGTCAACGACTATCTGGAACCCAAACATGGAACTCATCAGAGGCGAGTAGGAGCCTCTCGGCGTCGTTATCGTAAGTTCCGTAAGTTCCGGCAAATCGGCGGCCTTACGGCTCAAGGCCAAACCGTAGGCCAATAGAATCACCAGTGCCACGGAAACCACCAAAACAACTCTGGAGGGCTTTTTGAAGCTTAGTACGTGCTTCACCCTTTCCTTCATGCCGCCTTCGCCAAACGCAAGTGGGCTGCCGTTCAGTATGGGTCTTTCCGCCGCCATTCTGACTAGCGACATGGAGTAAGCTTCCTTTGTGTCCGGTATGTCCTGCCCCAGCCCTGAGAGGACACATTCGTCGCACGACATTTCCATATCCGCGGACATAAGCAAAAACGCTGCCCAGGCGAGAGGGTTGAACCAGTGAAGGCACAACACAAGATAGGCGAGCATCTTGACGACATGGTCGTGCCGTTTGATGTGAGTTTGTTCGTGCAGCAGGATGTAGCGCCGCTCTTCTTCGGGGAGACCTTCCGGTAGGTATATTCTAGGATGAAGAAACCCAAGTACCAACGGGGTCCTCAGGTTTCGGGCCTCGAACGCGCCGTCGGGTGCGGGCTTAGCCTTGGCAAGCCCACGCTTGAGGATGACCCAAGAAACAACGCTATGGACGATCATAAGGGCGATTCCGGCCAGCCAGATACTAGTCCCCAGAAATAACCATATCTGAAGCGGGTTAGCGCTCGCCGCGGGGGCAGCGGGCGGCAAGATCCTGTTTATCGCGCGATCCAGAGCCGCGATGCCGCTATCCAGACGGGGGACCGGCCGCGTGGCTATATCATGCGGGATGGGGGATGGTTTGAATGGAACAAGGCTGAACAAACCCCTCATGCGTATGGGCAAGGCCAACCTGAATCCCGCCACCGACCACAGCGCGTAGGAGATGGCTTTCGGTGCCCTCCTGAACAAAGGTCGGAAGAGTATGATCGCCGCTATCACAAAAGCGCCTGTTATGCTCATGTTTAAGACGGTCAGGAAGGCGTCGTTCATCGCTTGCCACCTCTGTGTTGGTTGATCAGACGAACCAACTCTTCGGCTTGTTTCTCCGACAGTCTCTCGCCGCCGATAAACGAGGCTATGAACTTCGGAAGCGATCCTCCGAACGCGTCCTCAACGTAGCGGCGGCTTCTGGCCGCGCGAAATTGGTCGCGAGTAACCAAAGACGTGACGACTGAATCCTCGTTCTTGAACAGCCCCCGCTCGCAAAGCCTCCGGAGGATCGTGTACGTGGTGGACTTCTTCCAGCCCATGACCTCCTCTGACAATCTGACGAGGTCGCTTGACCTGACCGGCTCGTTGTCCCAGATTAGGTCCGCGAATTTCGACTCCAGTTCGGCGAGTCTGTAGTCTGCCATATCCATCACCTTTTGGTTTACTGTGTGTAGACGACTTCAGTCTACTTCGTGTAAACAGAGGTGTCAAGGGGTGTTGAATGACTACCTCGCGGGATACATGGGCCCGTCCAGCCCGTTCACCGCCTCGATTCCGACGACCGAGCCGTCTTTAATCAGATAGACCACACTTTTCGTGCTCTCTTCGGGCGTGAAGGCGTACGCGTGGTCGTAATTCGTACCGAACCACGCCTCGTCATCGTAGCTGATCCTGTCGATTCTTCGAAGCGGGCCGGGCCGGTGCGCCTGAAGGAATTCTTCGGTCTCGCCAATAGCCACGTCTCCTGCGGCCCAGTGCTCTTCGTTCGCGCGGAGGGTTATCACCGTAAACACGCCATCATAAGGGTTCAGGTACGTCACTTGGAAGCCGTCCGTTTCCACCGTCGTAACCTGCCCGAAAGATTCCGCCCTGTGGGTTTCCCGGCTGTTCTCCCTGAGTTCGAAGCCGAACGGAAAATCCAGCGGATAAACGCCGAGCCAAATGTCTCCCCCGATCTCCGGCGAGTGCAGCCCGAACGGACCGAAGTCTTCCCAGTACATCAAGGAGTACATTATGCTTTTGCGCAAGGCGTCCGACTCAGCTGCGGAGAAACTCCCGTTCAGGCAGTCGCTGTAATAGGTGCTGTTGATGCTCCACTGTTCGAACACGACGTGGGCCAGCCCCTCCGAGTAAGCGCCGTCGGAGGTAAGATAAGCTTTGCCAACGTAATAGTCGCGTAGCAGCTGATCCTGATAGTCAGCCTGATCCCCACTCACGCTCGCTTTTTGCACCGCAGGCAGAAGGGATAGCCACATTCCGGTGCCGGGGCTTTGGGGATCGCCTTTGTAGGTTCTCTCCAGTTCCAGCCATGTGGCACGAGTGAAATTCTCAAAGCAAGGGAGCAGCTCGTAGTCGGTCACCGCTTCGCCTCTGAGCAGACGGGGCATATAGTCGTGAATGTTGCCTGTGGACACAGAGAATCGCTCGGCTGCCGACGGTTCAGATATGCCGCCGCCGGTGATGAGATCGTTGAACCTATGCAACCTGCTCGTCAGGTCGTTGCCTGGTAACGTTTCCGGTACCAGTTCATCCAGCCAAAAGTAGCGCTCAAAGAATGCGTCCGCAGGGGACGGCCCAAAGTGGTACTCGCCCCCGTGGCTGCTTGCCAGGAGGACGCTGCTTTTAAGCAGATCGTTAACCGCGCCGGCGAAATCCACGAGTTCGTCGACGGCCAAAGGTTCGCCGGCGTTTAGATCAAACTCCACGTTACCTGCCTTGCTGACTTGTTGCCGGCCCTCTTGAAGGGTGTAGAGAGAGTAAGCATAGTTACAGCGGCCTTGAAACATGGCGGGGTTGTACTCGAGCAAGTACTGCTTCCCCTCCAGCTCGGCGAGGAATACCTGGTTCCACCCCGCGTGCGAGGTGGACAGTTCGCTGCTCCATAATGTGCGGCCGTCTTCGTCAACGACCGAAAGCGTGACGAAGCCATCGCCCATACTCGATTTGTCCAGGCAGATGGTCTCGTGCGAGCCGTCCCAATCGAGATCGGCCTGTCTGATGACTGCAAGGGAGTTGCCGTCTGTTTTCCACGTCAGACCCCCGTCATCACTCACCAAAGCATGGAGATTCCCTTCCGATGCCCCCGTCTGTTCAGCCTGAGTCCGGTAATAGAACATTATGTGGCCGGTGCCGTCGTCATCGAACCGCAATGAACGAACTTCACCGACGCCGTCTGTGATCGACTCTAGTTCCGGTATGTCGAACAAGGCCCACGTCTTGCCGCCGTCGGTTGTTCGATAGATCCGGCCTATGTTCTCGATGTCGTAGCGAAAACATAGATAGCCTGTGTTCTGGTCGGCAAAAGAGGCGGCGGTGAGCACTCGCGCCCACTCCGCGTTGACGTTACCTGTCTCAACCCAGTTCTTTCCTCCGTCCTCCGTCAGATAGACGAAGTTTTCGCTGTGTCCTAAGGCCACGCCCGAGGAGCCCACGAACCATCCTTCTTTGTCGGAAGTGAATCCAGAAAAAGTCCAAGCCCACTGCCAATCCTTGGAACGGGAGGGGAATACAACGGCGTTCTTAGGACCGTTTTTGTTGGCTCCCGTGAACGTGCAGCCTACGATCAAGACCAAAGACAGGAACATGATGAGGAGCGTCGACAACAACATCTTAGGTTTTTTAGCGATGGCACTTATCCTCTCCTTGATGCCAGATTTGCCGGAGGTCATGGTGGTGGCCCCCAGGAGCAGGTCAGAAGGTTTCGGACGCGGCCCGATCATGTCTATGAGCGTATGTCCGTAGGTCTTTCTGTGTTCGTCGCCGAGCCCGTTCAAGGTGCTGTGGTCGCAGGCCATTTCGCAATCTCTTCGTGAGAGCGCGGCCGCAAACCACACGAGTGGGTTGAACCAATGAAGCGCAAGACACAAGCATCGAAGATACGCCCAGAGGTGGTCGAAGTGCCTGTAGTGGGTTTCTTCATGGGCTAGAATGTATCTCAGCGCTTCGGAGTCGGACAGACTGCTGGGATGGACGTAAATTACGGGTTTTAGTCCAAACAGGCATGGGGATTTGACGCTCCGCGATTGGTATACAGGGAGTTTGCTGTACCCCGGAACCTCGATTCTTTCCCGCGTCTTGCGCAAGTTCAGGTAGAAAAGCGCGTTTTGAAGCGCAAACCAAAGTCCCACGCCTGCTGCACCCAATAGCCACACCGTGTGTAGGAGGTCCTTTGGGGTTTCCGAGCTCGCGCTTCGGTCTGCTGCGGGGTCCGGCGTGATCGCCGGGCTCACGGCCTGACCCTGCGGTGGGCTATCTACCCCGTGCGCGCCGGCCGGATCGTCCGTATCGGTGCCTGAAACCGGAGGGATTACATTGCCCTGTCCTCCCGTCGGGGCCGGCCCTTCCGCAGTAGGGTCTTGGAGGCTTATCGGATGAGTGGGCCCTAGCACATTGAGCACGCTGACGGGGCTTCCCGGAACGGGAAAGGACACGAGCAGCCTTATCGCCACCAATAACCATATTGCATACTGCAATCGCGGATCGATTTTCCCGCCGAAAAAGTAGCGCAACGCGATCAACGCCGCAATCAGAACCGAGGAAGCGATCACGGTCTCAATCATCTTATCCGCCCTTCTCCCTTGTCCAAAATCGCTCTCAGTTCCTCGATATCCTTCGAGGAAAGGCTCTCTTGGTCAACCAGCGTGTTCACCAACATCCCAAGGCTTCCATCATAGAGACGGGCAAGGAAGTTTTCGGTTTCCAAAAGCGCGGCATCGGAACGCGTGACCGCCGGATAGTACTTTCTCGCTTTTCCGCCTTCTTCGAAGCGCAAGTACCCCTTGGCCACAAGCCTACTTATGAGAGTTTTTGTGGTGCTTTTCGCCCACCCCGTCTTCTCCGCGACGATGTCCGCTATTTCGGTGACCGTTACCGGTTCCCTTCCCCACACGCAATCCATCAGGACCCATTCACCTGCGGATATGCTCTTAATGCCTTTCTTTGCCACTACATCACCTCCGAAGGTTACAGTTGTAGCTACATGATATTCGAGAGGGTTACAGTTGTCAACTGTAGTTCAAAAAGACTCGGCGTCCAACATGTGCGTGGCCCCGCCGGTCTCCTGCAAGAGCACTGGGGACCAGTTTGTTAGTTGTGATGGGACCGGAGCATACCGCTGTAGCCTTTCATCCTTTCGAAAGGTATTAGTAGTGAAAGGTGGCGTTACACCGGTGGCAAAGGAGTCGCAGTGCACGGCGACTGCCGAGCGGGTTGTGGAGCAACACGCGGATATGGTGTATCGGCTGGCGTTTGCCCAAGTTCGTTCCAAGGCCGATGCCGATGACGTTTTCCAGGAGGTGTTCTTACGGTATGTCCAAGCCAGACAAGATTTTGATAGTGAGGAGCACATAAAGGCATGGCTTATCCGTGTGACGCTCAACTGTTCAAGGAAACATTTGAAGTCGGCGTGGTTACGGAAAGTGATGCCCTTGCCTGCGTGGCTAGAAGAGAAGCGGAGGGTGGAGGAGGGCTTTACGTTCGAGCTTCACGAAGAAAGCGAAGTTCACGATGCAATGCAAAGGCTTGGGCCAAAGTACCGCGCCGTTATCCACCTTTTTTACTACGAGGGCTGCTCGGTCGCGGAGATCGGACGGATCCTTGGTGTCAGGGAATCCACCGTCCGGACGCAACTCACCAGGGCTCGCGCTAAACTGGCCAAACTGCTCGAGGAGGATATGTGATGTTTGAAAAAGCATACAAGGATATGAACAGGAGAATCATGCCTGACCGGCGGTTGATCGACGATACCTTGGAGATGGTCAGCGACGCTGAAAGATCTCGTGGCAAGCGAAGGGCGCCATCTTCCGGGCGGGCTATCGCGATTGCGGCAATGGCGTTGTGCCTTTCGCTGGTGACTCCCGCCTTGGCGGCCCGAGTACCGGCGACCTATGAGCTGATGTATCGGGTTTCGCCGGCCATAGCGCAGTTTTTCGTGCCCGTTCAAGAGTCCTGTGAGGATAATGGAATTCGCATGAGCGTCGTGCCGACTTTCGTGCGGGATGACACGGCGAAGATTTACGTTACGATGCAGGACCTCACAGGCGACCGCGTCGACGAGACGACAGATCTGTTTGACAGCTACTCGCTGCACATCCCATTTGGCAGCCTTTCCAGGTGTGAAAGGGTCAGTTACGATCCGGCCACACGATCGGTTGCCTTCCTAATCACCATTTCGACGATGCATGGAGCAAAGATCCCCACAGACGGGAAGGTCACGTTTTCAGTAAAGGAATTTCTTAGCCGCAATATCGCCATAGAGGGGATTATGATACCTTTGGATCTTGCCGTCGCGGCAGAAGCCGAGACGACGTTGACATTCAGCCTCAAAGAAAGCGACATGTACACCTATGTCGGGGGTTCCTCGATTGGCAAGAGAGAGCCGGGTTCGTACGATGCTATCTTGGTTCCACGCGATCCTATCTATCCGTTTGGCAACGGCATGGATGTAACCGGCATCGGCTTTGTAGACGGCCAGCTGCACGTTCAGGTGGTGACCAGTGACAAGTTGGCTTTTGATACCCACGGGGATCTCAGGCTAGTCGATTCGGCCGGCAGTTTCGTGCACTACAACAGCGTGTATTTTGCGGCCGATATGGGAACGGCCGATCGTGTCGACTACCAGGAATTCATTTTCGATGTTGGGCCGGAGGAGATCGGCAGGTACAAGTTGTCCGGCAACTACTACTCGAACGGCATGAACACGAAGGGAGACTGGAGAGTGGTATTCAAGTTGGTTGGGCAATAGGGGGTAGGCGGATTTGTAGCCCGGCCGAGCTAAAAGCCTTTCGTGGCAAGGATTTCCTTGGCCGGGCCCCGGTCGCCCGTACAGCTGATCCTTCTTGGGGCGTCGAGAATCTTAACGGCGAAGCCAAGGCCACCGTACAACGCCAGTATTCTGGGGGTTGCCTGATTTGAGGCAACCACAGGCCCGGGGAAACCGGCAAGCCACCGCGCAAGCCGCACCTGGTCTTCCCACGCGAAACCGTTCTTGGAGTACTGGGTGAATTCCACATCGTAAGGGGGGTCCGCGTAGACGAAATCCCCAAGGCGTAGAGGTATGTCCTCAAAGTCAGTGGACGTGAAGTGCCATTTTGAGAGGGTGCCTCTGTAGGGCGCGAAGTCGGATATGTAGTTGATTGATTTGTACCTTCCGAAAGGAACGTTGAAAAGTCCGCTCCTGTTGAATCTGCAGAGGCCGTTGTAACCTGTGCGGTTCAGGTAGTAGAAGAGCCCTGCGGCCTCATGGCTTTCTTGGCGTCCGGAGGATATTAGGGTGTTGAACAGCGTTCGATGCCGGTAGTATAGCTCCCGTTCATTCTGCATGGCAACATCTACCCGAAGGCCTTGGCTGAGCCACTTGTAAAAGTTGATCAGATGGGGATTTATGTCGTTTAGCAGGGCACTTTCCGGATTAAGCCCAAGCGCGACAGCGAGCCCCCCGCAGAAGGGTTCAACCAAACGGCTGCAGCCTTGATTACTTTGATCACGCCATAGTGTTGCCAGCTCAGAAATCAGCCAGCGCTTGCCTCCTGCCCACTTTAGGGGAGGGCGGAGGTCGCCACATTCGCGGTACAAACGGGTTGTCGACAGGGCTTGGGTCACCTCCGGCTTTCGGGCAAGTTGCCTTTGAGCGGCGACGCGCGCTACAACGTGAACCTTCCTCTTTGAGCGTAAACGTTCCTCCGCGCTGCCAGCATATCTCAAATCTATGGCGCTGTGTGCTTGCCTTTGTCGCTAGAAGCCTCCATCCACAAGTCACCCAAAGAAGGATTTCCGGCACTGCCGCACAATTTTCCCCTGAGGTATAAAGAAGCGAGACACCGAACCGGGTGAGCAAATGGACTATATGGATGTTTACACGACATACACGCTCCTGCTAATGGCCGCCCTTTCGGCGTCTGTTGTGGCTTTGGCGCTGTTCAACGCGTACGTGGCCACGAGGGTCCGTAGAGACATGCTTTTCTGGCTTCACTGCGGTGTGCAGGGAAGCATCTTGGCACTTCTCATGGCCAAAACCTTCGAGCTGGTCGCGCCTACAGAAAGCTTGGTGAATGCCCACATTGCCGCGCAAAGAGTTATAGGCCCTTTGTTGGCGCTCACCGTGACAGCGTTCTTGGCTGCCTTGAAGAGCCGTTTGCCTGCAGGCACGCGGTTTGCGCCATTCCTTGTCTCGGGACTTCTGACCGTATGTATCGCAAACCTCCGCTACCTCCTTCTGCCCGGG
>CAZMEF010000042.1:0-10233 GCA_964565305.1 uncultured Eubacteriales bacterium
GCCGACAGAGTGAAGTTTCCCACGTCATGCGCGGCGCCGTTGAAGCCGCGAAGGCGTTTGCCGGTGGCCCAGGTCCTATGGCTTTCGATTTTGAGATCGGGGCAGGGACCGTTAGAGTGACTGTGAACGGAAAGGCTGCCCACGCCGCTTCACCCGAGGATGGCACAAACGCGGCGACGGGACTCCTGTGGGTTTTGGGATCCCTCGGTTCGCTCCTTGATACATCGCCGGCACTCTCGTTCATGGCGAAAGCGGGCAACATCCATGGGGAGGGTCTGTGCATCGATTCGGAGGACGACATATCCGGCAAACTCACCTGTAATCTTGGGATTCTTGCGGTGGAAGACGGCACCGGGCGCTTGAGGGCGACCTACAACATTAGGTACCCCGTCAAGGGTTCGGGCGCCGACCTGAAACGCCGCGCGGAGATTTGCCCCAAGCCGGACGGCGTATCTGTCACCGTCAACCTGGGAGCAGTTCCTCACTACACGGACCCGGAATCCTTCCTCGTGAGGGAACTGCTCAGGGTTTACCGCGAGGAAACAGGCGATATGTCTCCTCCCATCGCCATCGGCGGAGGAACATACGCCAAGGTGATCAAGGGCGGGGTCGCTTTTGGGCCGGGGATGCCGGGCGCGCCTGAACTCGCCCATCAGGCCAACGAAGCGATATCAGTGGATGAACTGGTCAAGTTGACTAGGATCTACGCCCGGTCATTGTACGCGTTGTCGACGTAAGGTCCGCTCACCCGCATCGTTGGGCGAGCAGAAACTGTACAGGTTAGCGCCGGACGGTTTGTGGTTTTATGACGATTAGAGGGGTTTTCTGATCGTCGTTGCCGAACGGATTGGACTTGAGCAGTTCTTTTACCCAGCGCTCGCGGGGCGGGGTGAGCGGGATGCTGCTGCCGAGCACGTCGACCGCCCCTTTATCGTTTACGTCGAGTATCAAGAGCCAGAGGCCCGTTCTGCGCCACACCTTACGGGCCTCTTGGTTCGGGTTCTTTGGCCCCAAAATTACGCTGCGCTCGTAGGGTGGCATGGTTCCGCCCGAATCGTCGATTTCCGCGACTTGGTGTCCGGCGACTTTGAAGAACAGGCCCTTTTTTCCCGCAACCTTGCCCCACAAGGCGGCGATAGCGGCGAGTAGAATGCGCGGGACGCCCACCATGTCAATGGCCGCCTGCATGGAACGTGGGGCCGAAACTGACGCGTCCGGATGGGCGAACCGGGCGATGAACCTGGCTAGAAAGCCCGGGTTGATGGCCTCGGGAGGGATCGCTCTCCCTTGCATGATGGCGACCACCGACTCGGCGATCCCGACTATGTCGCCGGGTTCGGATATGTCGCCTGTGTAGCGGGCCACCACTGTCGCCAAGTCATCTTTCTCCGTTATGAGGTGAGTCCGAACGCGGAGAATTGCCGCGCCTCCTTCTATGGGATGCAAAGGGCCGCCTCCTCCGCGCGATCGCGTGAACGTTCAACCAGATAGCGGTGGATCCCGTTGAAGATCGCTTGCGCCATTCTCCTGCGGTAAAGCGGAGCGCGGAAGTTTGCCTCGTCGGAGAAATGCGTGATGCAGAGCGGTTCAACTCTGACCGCAGGGCACGAAAATCCCTTCTCGCTCCCCTCAAAAGACGCAGGCAGAAGGGGTATGCCCATCCGCTCCTGGAAAGCGCCCGCCAACGTCCGCGCGAGCATCAGTCCCTCATCACCGCCGTAGAACAACCCGTATCGCTGTTCCATGGGATCATCCGATCCCGCTGCGTGGATTTCCACGCACAGCTCCGCATCTTCCCGGCGCAACTGAGATCTCCTTTGCTCACCGCTCAGACACACGTCGCTGTTCCTCGTTAGCACTGGGATAGATCCCGCAGCCTCAAGCATGGTGGCGAGTTCGAGAGCCACGGCCAGGGACGTGTCTTTCTCCAGCAAGTCTACCGGCCCTCGAAGCCCTTCGTCCGCGCCGCCGTGACCGGGATCCACGCCGACCCGTTTTCCACAGAAGATCCTTCGAAGAGGCGAACGCGAGAAGGTGAGCCGAACGGTGTAGGGCATCCCCGGAACGTCATCCCTTATGGGGGCCACCGGATGCTCCAGACTGACGGTCAGATCAGATTCGCCGCTAACTTCCCGTATGCTCACTCTTCGGATGAGCCCGTCTGCGATGAGTATGTCATCCTCTGCCATGATCAGGGATGTATCGTTAAGTCGAATATGGACAACGAAGTCTCCTTTGACAGCCCGGGCACGGGCCGGAACGCCGATCTCGATGGAGATGGGGCGGGCAGTCAGCTCCAAGCATAATCTGGAGACCCATTCCGCCCCCCGGTCCGGTTCCGGCGCGGCATCGCCTGTCGTCTCGCGCCGTACCTGAGCGCTCCGGACCTCCGCCCACGCGTTCAGCAGCCGGGGACGATCCCGACGCATAGTCACCCCTCCTTCACCACCCGCAGAGCGCTCAAAGTCCGGTCTTCGGGGCCGGACACCCCGAGCGAGAGTCCCTTTACGATGTCAAGATAATCGAGAGTTTCGCCGCCTACGGCTTCACCTGGGAAGAGTATGGGGATTCCCGGCGGGTAAACGGTGACAACCTCCGAACTGATCCTATCTCTGCATTGGGCGAGAGGCACCTTTTCCCAAGGCCGCTCCGCCGCCTCTCTCGGCGACATCGCCATGAGGGGTTGTTTAGGCAGTTCAGGAAGATGCAAATGAGCCGACAACAGGGTCTTGGGAATTTCCCCAGCGGACGCCGCGACAACCATGGAGCGCAGACCGGTGAGCAGCCTGCCGACGTCGTCAGAGGTGTTACCGTAGCTGACTATGACTAGAACGTTGTACAAATCGGCCATTTCCACCTGGACACCGAAGCGAGATCGTAGGTAGGTCTCTGCCTGAAACCCGGTTATCCCAAGCTCCCTGACTGTGATGGTCACCTTGGTCGGGTCAAGTTTCTCGGCGCCGGGCCTGCCGAGTGCCTCGTCTCCGAAGGCGTACAGCCCGGGGATGTCGTTCACCGAATCTCGCAAGTACCTGGAAAGGTGAAGAGCGTAATCCAGCAGGTCTTTGCCGTGCAACGCCATCTGCCGGCGGGCGAGATCCAAGGAGGCCATCAGGATGTAGGAAGGACTCGTCGTGGTCAGGTACTGGAAGGAAGCCTTGAGTCGCGCCTTGTCTATTAGGTCTCCCTTGATGTGCAAAAGCGAAGACTGGGTTAGCGCCCCGACTATCTTGTGTGCGCCTTGAGCGACGGCGTCGGCTCCGGAATCCAAGGCGGGTTCGGGCAGGGCGGGGTGAAATCGAAAATGCGGGCCGTGGGCCTCGTCGACGAGTAGAGCCATGGAGTTTTCGTGCAGTAAGCCGGCGATCTGGCCAAGGTCGACCGCAGTCCCATAATAGGTTGGGTTGACGAGGAGAGCGGCCTTGGCGTCCGGATTCGCCTTGATACACGCTTGCATGGACTCGGCCGTCACTCCAAGCGCGAAGCCCAAGAACCGGTCGAACGCGGGCATCACGAACGCGGGCTTGGCGCCGGCCAAAATAACGGCGGCGAGCACGGCTTTGTGGATGTTTCTCGGGATGATGAGGAGATCGTCTCGATTGAGGGAAGCGAGAACCATCGTATGGATCGCGCCTGAAGTTCCGTTGACGGAAAAGAAAGTCTGATCGGCCCCAAAGGCTTGTGCCGCCAACTCCTGCGCCTCCAAGATGGCGCCTTGCGGTTCATGTAAGTCATCCATTCCGGGAACGCCGGTTACGTCGTTTCTGTAGAGGTTCAATCCCAAAAAAGAGACGCCGAGCGGGTCCGCCCCTGTGCCTCCGCGATGACCGGGCATGTGGAATCTTGTTGCTCCCTGGTATCGCGCCAGCGCCTCCAGAATGGGGAGGCGGCTTTGAGATTCCCGCCAATCGGCAGTCTCCCGGCTCGAAATCGTCTCTTTGGCGGCCGCAAATTTGCGGTCAACGGGCCACGGAAAAGCGTTCACCGGCAAACCTCCCCCTTGTTGGCTAGCGAACACTAGTCTATTCACGGGGGAGAAGGAAGGTCACAACTTGCGCTCTCTCCTGGCTATGGCGGCCATCGTCGATGCCTCCAACTCGGTGACGACGTACAGAGTACCCTTGGCGGCCGCTACGAGTTCCCGCAGGAAGGATTGGTTAGGTTCAAGCCCGATGCACCCAACCCGTATTCCCCTCTTTGCCAGGCGCCGGGCTGCATCGAGCGCGTCGTCGATGGGGGACAGGGACCGAGATGGGACGGTCGGAATGCCGTCGGTCACGCAGAGCACCAAAGGTCTCCTAACCGAGCTGAAAGAGAGTTCGAGCGCCCTTTCGAGCCCCCTCGCCATGGGAGTCAGGCCCATTGCCTGAACCGAGCGAAGCCCTTCGTCCAGCCTTCTGAGGCTTCGAGTGAAGTCGCACACTGTCTTGACATCGGTGTCTTGAAAGGACACAACCGAAACTTTGTCTTTTCCTGTGAGCACAAGGTGTCTCGCCAGTTCCTTTGCAGCCGCGATGCGACGCCCCGTCATCGAAGCCGACGCGTCCAGAAGAAGAATTATCGGGCTGCCCGATCTGGCCCGAACGTAGGAGAAGCGCAAGTCCCCAGGGGCTATGCGGAACGGCTCAGTCGCGCGATTGGCGTGGCAGGCCGCATCAGGGCCAAACGCCGTTCGCGGCACAGCACTGGCGGCCCCGGCCAAGATTGTCTCGGGTAGAGATATTTCGGCCGCGTACTCGGCCTGCGTCTTTGGCAAAGCGAGAGACCGGCCCCGGCTTTGGCCGGCTTCACGCGTTTTGCCCCGACGTTCCGACGAAGGCACGTTTCGCGACGGGAGTGACCAAAGAAGACGTCGAAGGTAAGATTCTATCTCGTGGCAGTGCTCTCGCAAGAACTCCAGGGCAAGAAGACCTTCATCGGTGAGTGTGTACTTCAGACCATCGAACCGCACAAGGCGAGAGCGGGTCAGCGCCTGGCGCACCTCTTCCGGGCTCTTGTCGGTTTCAGGTCTGAGCCTTGTGAACTCTCCGGAGCGAAGGCCACGGGCAAGCGCCTCAAGTATCCTGATGGATTCTGATGCGGAGCCGACGTCTTTGGCGGCTTGCCTCGCCAGGGCTTCTTTGCGATACATGGACGCGTTCTTGTCGGCGTCGGGTACGTTCCGAAGAAGTGAATCGGTCATGGTTTGGTAGTCTTTCATATCCACCGGGTTGCCTTCTCCGCGGGCCATTCGGACCTTTTGAACCTTTCGGAGTTGCAGCCCCGATTCCTCGATCGCCGCCTCCACAGCGGCCACCATGGCGAACAGAGAAGACAAGGTTTCGGGCGTCTTCAGCGCGGCCAAATGCACGTGGGTACGGTGAGCTGCGCGCACGCCCTCCTCCCGTCCATAGCTTTGGTCGCCGTCAAGCCTGCCGCCCCCCGCTGCCGTCTGCAAGTCGATGTAGGAGATGAGAGGCTCCAGGGAAAGAAGGTGAACTTCTGCGCCCGGTTCACTTTCAAATCTGATGCCGGCAAGTGCGCCCCGGAGGTGCCGGGCGACATCTCGCGGGTCCACGGTGCCCTCTGAATGAAAGATATCGAGGTGAAGGATCTCCCCTTCACGGGCCCGCCCGTAGAAAGTCTTACCGGCGTCTCCGGAAAAAAGGACGCGTACGTCCTGAGGAGAGCGCATATCCTGCACGTGCACCTTCGTAGACGCCACGGCCGTGTCGCCTATCCGGATGCCCAGGGATTGACTCAGCAGTCGTGCGGCGCGAAGGGTAGCGCTTCTTTGTGCCAGCGAGGCGCCTTTGGGAAAAACGCTCACCGGGGGCCGTCTTTCCAATCCGGTGGGCAGACAAGTTCCTCCCAGCCTATGCTGTTTAGCGGTCGGGCGGGTTCTGGCGGTGAGATCGGTGGCGTCCTTTTAGGATCGGAGAGGGAGGACGCTTGCGTCCCAGGCTCCGATCCCTGTCGGTTTGACGCGCCGGAGCTGTTGTGAGCGCTGTTTGCGGCCCCGGAGTATCTGGCCATTAGCCTTTGAAACCAGCCGGATGAGCGTTCGCCGGCCTTTCCGGCCGGATCTGACGAGTTTCCGTGAGGGTCATTGCGGTCGTCACAGGCAGCGCTGCGGTGGAGCGCCGCACCCGCCGTGCCGTCTGTGTCGTCGGAGAATCCGGAAGACGACCTGTCGGCTGCGTCGTTGCCCGATTCGTTGCTTGCCCGGGCCCGAAGATCGCTTAGGCCGGTACTGCCGCCGGGGCCCGTACTGTTGCCTGGAGGGGCTTTCACGTGCGTACCGGCGGCTTTTCTGAGTTCCAGGTCCTTAAGGATCTCCGATAGGGCTGCCGGCTCCACTCTGTGGCGGAAAACGAGAGGGATCACCGCGAGAACGTCTTGAAACCCCACCTCGCTTTCGCCATTTATGGCGGCGGATAGCCTGGAAGCGAGTTCGAGCGCCTCGATGGCCCTCAGGCTCTCAACGTTCTTCTGAACGTAGAGCTGTGCCATGTACCTTACGATAGGAGAGGGAACCGCGATGTCGGGAAGCGCCGCCGCTTTCTTTTCCAGGTCTATGAAGTGGACTTCCGACCGCGAGCCCATCTGGCCTTCCCTTCTCGGGCCCATCTGCCTCTTCTGGTTGAGTAATCTTTCGACTACCGATGTTTCGGTTGGCCTTTGCACGGGAACGACGAGATCAAACCTATCGGCCAACTGTTTCCTTATGTCCTCCAGCGGTCCGGGATCCTCATCGGGGTTGGATGCCGCCCACACAGAGGCGGTGACGTCGATCTCAGAGGGTGGGAGGCCGACCTCCTCGATCTTCACCCTTCCCGGCTTGGTGCCCATGACCGAAAGCAGCACGTCTGTTATCTCAGGCGCAGTCTCGGCCAACCTGTTGATCTCGTCGACAAGCATGATCCCCCTGTTGGCCATCGGTATGGCCCCGGGGAGTATCGCGGCGGCCGGGTGAGCCCGGTCGGTCAGACGGGAGAGATCAATGCTTCCCAAGACGGTCCCGAGCTTGGCCCCGTGTCCGATCTCCACGAAGGGCATGGGAGCTTGCTCGACTTCGAACGCCGTCGTCGCGCCTGTTCCAGGGGGATGGCAGAGGCTAGGCGCGAGACTTTGGGATAGTGCCGCGTGAAGCGGACAATGGGGATTTTCCGGGTCACACTGATATTGGCAACCCTTTATCCGGGTGATCAGCGGCAGCGACTCTCTTGTCCAACGCATTACAGTGGTCTTTCCGGTCCCCCGGAGTCCTTCTGCGTGGACGTGGAGCGGAGTGCCGGAGACTGTCGCCAAGAGCGACATCTCCAAAGCGAAAAACAGGTTATCGTTACCGGCGTGCCTGATTGGCGTCGATTTGGTCAAATACAGGACCTCCCGCGCGGATTATTGTTCCCTTCCGGCGGGAGGTCTTAACTACTCTTACGGGTGGAAAGAAAGGGATGAAGGCCTACCCGAAAGGTTCCGCTGCAGGAGATTCGCGACGTCCGTGAACTCATCTTTTCTCGATGCCAGGAACGTAACCGCGTTATCTGCTTTCTTGGCCTTCATGATGTCCGAGGGATCGTGCTCCGGGAGTTTCCTACCGGCGATCTGTAGCAGTCCGTAAAGACTTCCTCCCTTAATCGTTATGTCGGTGATCTGGTCCCAAGGTATGGTCGTGCACTTTCTCCCGGTGATGGACCCCAACGCCATACCGGACTTCAGAATGTAGACCGCCCTGGATGTGGACGCAAGCCCTTCCCCCGCGTTTCCGGCGGCGGCGACGGTCACTGATTCGCCGGGCCGGAGATGCTCGTCCAAGAGCATTTGGAGACTGCCCGGCAAACTCGTTTTGACGGACGTGGCCTGGCCGGTCACGGGTTGGGACGCAGCCGGCGCCCTGAAGGACAGCGATGGGGCCGCCGTACGTTGTGTGGATGGCCTGCCTCTCAAGGCTGATGCTGCCTCGATCACATACTCGTACTTGCTTTGTACGCCGTCTTCCTCAAGGCAAGCCGTGCACAGGTACTCTCCGTTTACCGTCTTGAAGTGTTCCCCGGACCTAAACGGCTCTTTGCCGCATCTGGAGCATTTGACAGCACCCTTGTATGACGGCAAGCACGTGGCGCAATACCAGTTGAAATCCACTAGTACAAGAGTAACTCTCGATGTGCCCACATTGGATGAGCCGCAGACGACACAATTAGCCAAGTGTCCTGCCCCCTTAGAGTGTGAATTCCCGAAGCGCGCTAAGCAATTCTGACAGACTCTTGTTCGCCTTTTCAGCCTCGCCGTTCGTCGCCCTGACGATCTCTTGATAACCGCGAAGCGAGTTGCTGAACCAATCGGTGGACACCAGTTCTCTTAGTGCTTCAGAGTTGTGCTGTGTGATGGTCGTAGCGTCCTCGATGGATTTCGCCAGGTCCTCCAGTCGTGCCGCGTTTTCCGCAGCAGTCCTTGAGATGAAACGGATCTGGCTCGACGCTCCACCAACCGCCGTTTCGATCTCGTTGAGCGCCCTGCCCGCCTCGACCGCGAGTTCGACGCCTGATTCCACTTGGTCAGTGCTTTTCTGCATCGTCTCAACCGCTTGGCCCGTTTGGCGGGCGATGTCTGTGACGAGCGCGCTGATGTCCTTTGCGGCCCTGTTGGATTTCTCCGCAAGCCGTCTCACTTCGGAGGCAACTACGGCAAAGCCCCGGCCCTGTTCTCCGGCACGCGCAGCCTCGATGGCGGCGTTCAGGGCCAACAGGTTGGTCTGTTCTGCTATTTCGCTTATTACCAGGACTATCTCGCCGATCCTGGTGGACTGCTCGCCGAGAAGCCTGATGCGTTCCGCGCTGTTCAGGACCGTCTCTCGAATGGCTTGGATGCTGTTTAGAGTACGATTGACCGCCGCAGTGCCGGTTTGAGCAGCTACGGATGTCTGTTCTGTGGAAACCGCCAAAGATTCTGTCTTGGCGGACATTGTGTTGGTGGCCTCGGCCAGCTGCCCCGCCAACCCTGCGATATCGACATATTGAGAGGCCTGCTTGCGAACACCTACCGCCACCTGATCGGTCACAGCATTCACCTGGGCCACAGAGCCCTGAAGTTCGTTCACGGCCTCATGAAGAGATCCGGAGAAGGACAGAAGTTCGGGCAAGGTCGCGGCCAGCGCATTGGCGTGGGGCATGACTTTGGCGCGAAGTTCCTCCGATATACGCGAAATATCTTGGTCGGTCTCTGCATTGTGATCCTGGGAGAAGGTCGCGGACGCTTGAATGCGGTCCGGGGTTATCGGACGAGGCGCCGTGACAACAGGATCCCGTCTAGAGGCTCCTGAGGCAGATACGGTTTTGCTTAGCCCGCCGCTCTTGAGAAAAAACGTAAGCCCGGCGCTCAGCCAGGCGGAAAGTGCCATGTTGACGAATGTCATCACAGTCGGGTCGGATTTCGCTAACGAGACCGCCAACGCCACAAGCGGCAATATCACTCCGAAAACCAACTGCTGCTCCGCTACTCCCAACGTGCTCACTCTCCTAACACTTCGTATATCGGAGGAAGCAATGCGTAGTTAAGTCTGACGGCATCTTTTCGTAGCTAGGAAAATCACTTCCGGTGTCGAATTAGTGGGTGAGCCACACGCTGCTCAAAGGGTTACCGAATCGTGTATAAGGGGGACTGACGGTGCAAGATCTAGTGTTCAAGAACGTACGCATCATCGACGGTAGCGGCACCCCGTGGTTCCACGGCGAAATATTCGTCAAGGATGGCGTTATCGCGGAAGTGGGGAGGACGGTGTCGGGGAGTTCCGGCGCCCGGGTCATCGACGGCCAGGGCTTGGTGCTCTCGCCCGGGTTCATCGACTCTCACAGTCATTCGGACACCCCATGGTTCGTCGACAAAAGAGGCGAGTCCAAGATCCGCCAGGGCGTCACTACGGAACTGACGGGGCAATGCGGTGATTCCGCGGCGCCTAGAGTCGGCGACGAACAAAGCGCCTTGGCCGGCCTGAATGAGTACGAGGAAGCGGTGCTCAAGGCAGTGGGCAAGCCCTGGAGCACCTTTGCGGAATACCTTGACTCGCTCGAAAAGAACGGGTTGGGTTTGAACCTCGCTTCGCTGGTCGGCCACGGTTCGGTCAGGATAGCGGGCATGGGCTACGATGATCGTCCGCCGACGCCCGATGAGTTGCAGAGGATGCGGGAGTTCACCAGGGAGGCCATGGAAGCCGGCGCGTTCGGCATGTCTAGCGGCCTGATCTATCCGCCGGGC
>CAZMEF010000043.1:0-3271 GCA_964565305.1 uncultured Eubacteriales bacterium
TGAAGTTTTTATTTGATAATGCTGGTTTTCGGGATTTAGAGGTGAATTTTAGTTGCCCTGGTAGATGGAGACGTTCCGGTTGTGTTCCGCGAGCGTCCTGGCGAAGGCGTGGGTCCCGTCGTTCTTTGAGACGAAATAGAGATAATCGACTTTCTCCGGATAGAGCACGGCTTCAAGCGAGGCTTTGCCGAAATTCGCTATGGGTCCGGGAGGAAGGCCGCCAACTTTGTAGGTGTTGAACGGCGAATCGACTTCGGTCTCCGCCCACAGAAGCGGTCCCGCCACCTTGTCTATGGCATAAAGCACGGTCGGGCAGGAACCCAACGTCATGGATATGCGGAGCCTGTTCAAGAAAACTGACGCGACCACGGGGCGCTCCTCGGGCGCGTAGACTTCCTTTTCGACGATTGAGGCCAAAGTAGCGACTTCGTGGGGCGAGAAACCGGCTTCTTCGGCTTTGGCGATGAGTTCTTTGTTGAATACTTGACTGAAACGGTTGAGCATCATCACAGCCATCTCGCGCTCGCTCATGCCTTTTCTCACGTAGTAAGTATCTGGGAACAAATAGCCTTCGAGCGGGTAAAGGATTTCTTCCGGACGCTCGATGCTCACAAAACCGGGCAGCAGGGAGCTATCCGAAGCGACCTCCAAAAACGCGTCGTACGATCCGAAGCCGCGTTCTTCTATAAGGCGGGCAATATCCACTACCCGGAGCCCCTCGCGAACTGTGATGGTGTAGTAGATGGCCTTGCCTTTCTGAAGGCTGGCCACTGTATCCCAAGCGTAGATTCCCGGTTCAAAGGTGAAGAGGCCCGCTTGCACTTTGCCGTCGGCCTTTAGGACCCTCGTGAGAGCGCGGAAAAAAAGCCTATCACGGATGATGCCTTTCTCGTAGAGAAGATCGGCCACTTGAGCGGTGGTCAGTCCTTCAGGGATTTCCAAAGTGATAGCGTCCGCGTCCTTCGGCAGCGGGCAAGACGAAAGGTACGCGAAAGCGGCCGCTCCCGCGAAAATGGTCAACAAAAGGAACCCGACCCAGTACTTCTTCACCATTAGTCCCGGCGTCTCCCCAGGGCCCGCCAAAGGCGGCGCCCTATCCCGTTACTTTTTGCGACGGGGTTCTCTATCTTCCTCTTCCTCGTCGAGCAGAACTTCCACATCGTCTCCGAGAGCGCTCTCGATATCCATTTCCTCGAAAGCTTTAAGAACCTCGACCCACTCGTCATCGTCGTCTATGGTCACCAAAGTGCCTTCGCCGTCTTCGCCCTCATCGACGCGCAAAATCACGATTTCCGGTTCCAGAGCGTCTTCATCGTCCTCCGGCATCATGACGACGTATTGCCTATCTTCGACGAACAAAGAATCGAAAAGGATCCGGAAGCGCGATTCTTTCCCGTCCTCGTCAAGAAGGGTTATGAGACCGTCATCGGGCATTTCCGGTTCGTCATGATTCTGACCTGACTTCCTAGCCACAAAAGCTCACTCCGATCTCCGTAGGTAACTTTCAAGTATCAAGACGGCGGCCGCCTCGTCGATGGTCATCCGCCTCTTCTTTCTGGACTTTCCCAAGCCTATCATTTCCGTTTCCGCCTGAGAAGTAGTGAGCCTTTCATCGCAAAGAGCCACCGGAAGACCGCTTTTCCGGTTGAGGGCTCTGGCGAACTTGATCGCTTTCTTGGCGGCATCGCCTACGGTGCCGTCCATGTTCAGCGGGTACCCCACCACGAACGACGAAACGTCGTGTTCCTCCGCCAGATTGATAAGGCTAGCGATGGTCGCGTCCAGGCTCCGCCATTTGATGACGCAAAGGGGGTGGGCGAAGCCGAGTTCATCGCTCGAAGCGATCCCTACCCGCTTCTCTCCGAGATCCACGCTGATCACTCTGGGGGAATTGCCGGTCACTCCGCCGCGCCTCCGTCCTACATTATCTTGATGCAAAACTCCGGGCAGACGCCCCCGCAATAGCCGCACAAAACGCACTTATCGGCCTCGACGACGGCCTTACCGTTAAGCAGGCTGAGGGCGCCGTAGCCGCACCGCTCAACGCACCGCCCGCAGCCCACGCACCATCCCTCGATCACAAGCCGCTTTGGTTCCCGTATCACAGCCTCTTGCAGCGAAGGGTCCACGCTCTCGCGGGAGAAGACCGCTTCCGCGTAACGAATCTCGTGGACGGTTTTGAACCCGATGGCGACGCTATCTTTGTGAGGGAAATCCCGCGCATAGGACAGCGCTTCGCTCGCCCTCTTGTGAAGATGCCCGCCCCCCAAAGCCTTCATGAGATAGACCCCTTTGCCGCAGTCCTTCGCGAAGCGGAGCGCCTCCTCCATATTCTCTTTGGCCCCATCGGCGATGCCGATGCCACCGACGTTCAAAATGGCGAAGATCACATCGACTTCATCCATCAAAGAGGCGGCTCTCACGCAACCGACATAGTGGGTCGACACGAGAACGGCGCCTAAGAGACCACGTTCGCGCTGGTTTGCGAGATACTCCAATGCTTGGCGGTGCCCTTTTAGGGTGAGCGACGATTCTTGCTCGTGAAGTCCGAAGATATCCACGGTGTCTCGCGCGAGGGACCGCCTGTAATCGTCAAGGCTCTTCCTCATTCCCGTTCCATCGTGAGCGTAGGAGCGTCCCGCTATGACGACGTCGCTTCGACGCGCAATGTGCGCCATATACTCGTACGAATGATAATACTCAGCGCTATCGAAGAAGTTCACGCCGAGATCGCAAGCGAAGGAAAGAAGCGATCTGCCTTCTTCTAGAGGTAATGATGCCTGTAACGGGCCGATAGTAAGGGTCCCGGCGCATATTTCCGACACGCGAAACCCCGTGTTTCCAAGTGCGGAATACTTCAAACCGTCACCTGACTTCACGGGGTCCCTCCGGTCAGCTCCAATTACGGCGAAGGGACCCCTTGCGTCTACTCGATGGGCGTAAGCCTATTTGCGAGTTTTTTCATTACATCCGGCATGGTCGTGTACTCCATGTCCTCCAGCCCAAGCCGGTGGGGCTCGAAAGGACCCATGGACCTCATGTAATCGGCTATTGTGTTAGCGAGCGTTCTCGCGTTGTCGTAGGCCTTATCCGCGAAAAAGTCCTGCGGGCCGATGAGTTTGCCGTTGCAAAGTTGGAAACCGAGAGCGATTACGCGCGGCGGACCGTCGAACCGGGTCGGGTTGCAGTAGTCCATCCCGCACGGCATGAGGGGCCCGTGATGGGAGCCGCGCATCCACCCCGCCACCAGGTGAGGCTTGGAAAATGGCTA
>CAZMEF010000043.1:3305-10155 GCA_964565305.1 uncultured Eubacteriales bacterium
GACGGCCGGCATTCCGCTTTGGCACCTTACGATGCACACGGGATCGTCCTTGCCGACGTATCTACCGGCCATGAGGTTCAGACGCTGTGTGGAAGAGCTTGCCGCCATGGCGCCGTTTCGCCTGGAATAAATGGCGCGAATGCAAAACCTGCCGGGCGCCCCGATGAGAACGAGCATGTCGTAGATATCCTCGGGGCAATGGAACGTGACCTTCTTGTGTTCGATTAGATCATGTACCTCAAAATCGAAGCCGCCGTGCATGTTGGGATCGATAACGAGTCCGGCCGTGTTGAAGGGATCCGCGAAAATCTTGTAGAGAGGATAGTTCCAGGCCCCGGGTTCGGTCTTGTCCGCCATGAACACGATGACGGGCTCCGAGGCCCTTTCCTCGAACTCCATCTCCGCCACTCCCGGGCCCATACCTTTGATGTTACCCGAGAACGCGTCTACGAGCAGATCTTGACCCGCCCCGTAGAGCTTGAGCCTCTTGGCCACCTCTGTACCCGCGAGAAAAGCGTCCCAAGCCAGACGGTGCACTTCCTCGTTGTCGGGTCCTTTCTGGTGAGTCATCACGAGCTCTACGTCGTCACCGACGTGAGTCACGTAGAAATCGGTCAGGAAATGCCCGTGTTTCTCCAGGTATTCCCGTACCGTTTTCTGCAACTCCGGATGGACGCTCGAGTGTCCCACGAAACCACCGACATCAGCCTTGATAACAGATAGCGTAATCTTTGGCACTTACGACCCCCCTGGTCCGTAATAACACCAAACTATGACTTCGCCTTTGATTGGAAAGTTCCTCCCAAACCCAAAAGGAAATCAGCCGATGGTCGGCGAACGGCGCCTTCGCCATAGGAGAGAAAGGAGCATTCCGGTGACGAAGCCGCCGATGTGGGCCCACCAGGCCACGCCGCCTTCGGCCCCGCCGCCCAAAGACGCGACTCCGGAGAAAAGATTAGTCACAAACCACAGGAAGAGGAAGATTATGGAGGGCACTTGCACTACCGGAAGAAAGAAGCCTATAGGGATTACGGCAAGCACGCGAGATCTTGGAAAATTGACGAAGTACGCCCCAAGGACTCCGGCGATGGCGCCGCTTGCGCCGACAGTCGGGACGAGCGAACGCGGATCGCTCACGATGTGAACCACCGAGGCGGCAACGCCTCCCGCCACGTAGAACAGAAGGTACCGTCCGTGGCCCAAGAGGTCCTCTACGTTGTCGCCGAATATGTAAAGGTACAACATGTTGCCTAGAAGGTGAACCCAACCCACGTGGATAAAAAGCGATGTCAGAAGGCCCATCAGTCCCGAAGTCTGGGCCAATATAGCAGACCTAAACGCCCCCGGGTGCGTGATTACCGCGGGAATTACGCCCCATTTGGTGGTGAAACGCTGAAGTCCGGGGCCGGACAACGTGATTTCGTAAGCGAAAACGGCCAAATTGGCGAGAATGAGGGACCAGTTGACGACCGATCGTCCGCGACTTCGCTCTGTGTCTCTAATAGGTATCAATCAGGCTTCTCCTCCATGTCATCCGGAAGGTCCCAGATAAGCATGTGACGGGCCACCTTACCTTCCCCTGCTTTTCCCGACGTAAACCTTAATTAGTTCCTCCAGAATTTCGTCTCGCTCTACCTTCCTCACGAGGCTCCTGGCGTTGTTGTGGCTCGTGATATAGGTCGGATCTCCTGACAGAAGGTAGCCGGCGATCTGGCTCACAGGGTTGTGGCCCTTCTCCTCAAGCGCGGAGTAGACTTTGAGTATGAGGTTTCGCGTCTCGTTCTCCTTGTCGGGCCTGACAGTAAAAAACCTGGTTTCCTCGAATTCAGCCATTACGAGAAATCCCCCCAGTATGAACATCATTCGCCGCCGGTCTAAAGACTCCTACATTTCAGGGGCAATTAAGGCCATCTGTCGCTCTGCCTCGCAAGACGCTTGCCGGACCGCTTCATCGAGCTTCGAGACATCCTTGCCTCCGGCCTGCGCCATTTGGCTCTTTCCCCCTCCGGATCCTCCGAGCACTTTGGCCCCTGCGTTGGCGACCGGCACCGCGTCAATTCCTTTGGACACACCATCCTTTGAAACCATCACCAAAAGAAAAGCGCGGCTCATTCGCCCGGAGGCGAGAATTGCCACATGACAGCCTCCATCCTTCAACAGATCGCCCAACTCGCGAAGTGACTGGACGTCCATATCATCCTGACGCGTTCGCACCACACGAAGGTTCCATTGTGCAGGGTTTGTTTCCGCCGAGTCGAGAAGAGATTTGGCCAGTTGGGTGATCCTGTTCTTACGACTTTTCGCGAGTTCCTTTTCAAGATTAGACATACTCTCTTCCATCGAAAGAAGACGCGACATGAGGTCTTGAGGGGATATGCCGAAGTGGTTGGCCGCAGAAGAGAGCATTCCGGCGCTATCGCGCGACCTCTTGAGGGCGGCCCATCCGGCGACCGCCTCGATCCTACGGACGCCGGCGGATAACGCGGATTCGGACACGATTTGAAATTGGCCTATCTCACCGGTCCGCCGGACGTGAGTACCGCCGCAAAGCTCAGAAGAACACCCCGCCACTTCAACGGCTCGGACCCTTTCGCCGTACTTTTCCCCGAACAGCGCGGTCACGCCCTTTGCCTTGGCTTCTTCAAGGGTCGATTCGGCGGCGCTCACAGGCAAATTCGCCATAATCCACCCGTTCACAAGGTCCTCCACTTTGACGAGCTGGTCGCCCGTAAGAGACGAAAAATGGTGAAAGTCAAAGCGAAGCCTTTGTTCCTCGACCGACGAACCGGATTGCTGCGCGTGGTCGCCAAGCGTCAGCCTCAGAGCCCTATGGAGCAGGTGCGTGGCAGTGTGGTGGCGCTCCAAGCTCAATCGCCGGTCGTCGTTCACTCTAAGAGTGACTCCTTGGCCGATCATGACGCCCCGATTTGCGATGGCTACCCTGTGGACGTACACTCCGCTTGCTACCTTGTAGGCGTCCTTCAGGGTTCCGACGACCTGATAAGTGCCGTCCGGCTGAAGAGCCTCGACCGTCCCGGTATCCGCTTCCTGCCCGCCTGATGAAGCGTAGAACGGCGTCACATCGAAGATGATCTCCGCTTCCTCTCCGTCCTCGGCCTCTGTCCGCCTCTGACCGTCAACCAATATCCCGATGACTTTGGCGTCCTGGGAGTAACGCTCGTACCCGACGAACGCGGTCGCGGGAACACCGGCCAAAGCTTCTGCCAGATGATTCAGATCCGAAGCACCCCGCGCGTTTTTTCTGCTTCTCTTCCTTTGCTCAGAAAGGGCCAGCGCAAAGCCTTCCTCATCGACTGTGAGCCCCTTCTCGCGCGCCATGTCCTTTGTGAGATCGATGGGAAAACCGTAGGTGTCGTGAAGCGTGAAGGCGTCTTTCCCGGAAATAACGGCCCGCCCTTCCGATACGGTGGCCGAAATGAGAGCCTCCACCCTCTTCTGCCCATCTTCAAGCGTGTTTCTAAACCGCTTTTCTTCTTCAGTGAGGAGGCGGATAATGTAGTCTTCTTGGGACAACAGCTCCGGGTACGCCCCGCCCATGATGCGGTTAACCACCGGGACGCAAGCGCCCAGGAAAGGTTCTGTGATACCCAAAACTTGGCCGAACCTGACGGCCCGACGTAGAATTCGACGCATTACGTAGCCGCGACCTTCGTTGGAGGGTTCGACACCGTCCGAAGCCAGGAAAACGCATGACCGCATATGGTCGGCGATCACCCGAAACGGAAACACGGGAGCGTCTTTCCCCGCTTTCTTGCCGGAGATCTCCTCGACTTTCGCGATAATGGGCGTAAAGAGATCGCTTCCGTAGTTGGTGTCGACCCCTTGAAGAACCGACGCCACGCGCTCCAATCCCATGCCCGTGTCGATGTTGGGTTTGGGTAGCGGGGCCATTTCCCCTTTTTCGTCTCTCATGTACTGCATGAAGACCAGATTCCAGATCTCAAGCCACCTGTCGCAATCGCATACGCCCAATCGGCAGTCGGGACCGCAGGCAAACTCCTCTCCGCGATCGACCACTATCTCAGAACAAGGGCCGCACGGGCCGGTATCACCCATCTCCCAGAAATTGTCCTTCTCCCCTAACCGGACGATCCTCTCGGAGGGCATTCCTGCAATCGTCTTCCACAATTCGACGGCCTCATCATCTTGTTCGTACACCGTAATCCAAAGCTTTTCGGGGGGCAACTCCAGGACACGGGTCAAAAACTCCCAAGCGTACGAGATGGCCTCCTTCTTGAAGTAGTCGCCGAAGGAGAAATTGCCAAGCATCTCAAAAAAGGTCTGGTGCCTCCCGGTGAATCCGACGTTATCCAGGTCGTTGTGCTTTCCGCCTGCCCGTACGCATTTCTGAGCGGTGACCGCCCTGGAATAGGTGCGTTTGTCGAAACCGAGGAAAACGTCCTTGAACTGCACCATGCCGGCGTTGGCGAAAAGTAGCGTGGGGTCCCCGTGAGGGATGAGAGAAGAACTGGGGACAACCGTGTGCCCGTGTCCTTCGAAGAACTTCAAGAATGCCGTCCGGATATCGGCGGCGGACATCCGCTTCCCGATAGAAAGGCCCAATCAGATCACCCCATCGGGCGAGTATTTCCGCATCTCGTCCTCTGTACTTGTTCGAAGCTCATCTAGAAGAGATTCAAGCGGAACGATTCGCGAAGTAGAACCGCTCCTCATTTTCAGTTCCACCCCTCCGGACGCAAGGCTCCTGCCCGAAATGGTGAGCCGTATGGGCATTCCGAGGAGGTCGGCATCGTTGAACTTGACGCCCGCCGACTCGTCGCGGTCGTCGTACAACACCTCGAAACCCTTAGCAGTAAGGTCCGAGTACAGGTCATCCGCGGCCTTCTTGATCGTCGAAGCGATGCCGATCGGCACAAGGTGTATTTGATACGGCGCGACAGACATAGGCCAGATAATGCCCCGCTCGTCGTGGTTCGCTTCGATCACGCAAGCCAGAAGCCGTCCAAGCCCCATCCCGTAGCATCCCATGACGAGAGGTTTGGATTTTCCTGTCTCGTCCTGGTAATAGGCGCCCATGGTCGTGGAGTACCGGGTGCCCAACTTGAAGGTGTTCCCGATCTCGACGCCGCGCCGTACGATGAGCGGTTTCCCGCATGCTGGACAGGGGTCGTCCTCCCTTGCCGCCGCAAGATTCCCCCACTTATTCACAGTGAAATCGCGCCCCGGCACCACATTTTTAAGATGATAGCCGCCCTCGTTGGCGCCCGCCACGTAGCCATGCTCTTGACCCAGGCTGTCATCAGCGATTACATGCAGGTCCGCTGTAGCCACGGGAGACATGTACCCCTGGCGCAAACCGGCCGCTTCCAGCTCTTCCGGCAGGGCGAGCCTGATCTCGCCTGTTTCAAGAATCTTACCCAATTTGGTTTCGTTGACGTCGAGGTCTCCCCTTATGACCACCATGACGAGGCCGTACCCTTTCGCGAAGTACACCATGCTCTTCATGCTATCTTTTGGGTCCGCCCCGAGATATTCGCAGACCGAAGCGATGGTGTCCTTTCCCGGCGTGGCGACTTTTTCAGGTAGCGGGATGCCCGATACGTCCTCTTTGGGCGTTTGACCTTTGTCGATGGTCGCCGTCTCCCTGTTGGCCGCGTATCCGCAAGCGGGGCAAAACAAAAGGGTGTCCTCCCCATGCTCCGTCAGATAAGTGAACTCGTGAGCGTTGGTTCCGCCCATCATGCCGACATCGCCTTGCACCTGAACGACGGGCACCCCGGCAGAGTGGCAGATACGGCGATAAGCCCTGCACATATTCGGATAATACTCGTCCAGACCCGAGAGATCGGCGTGGAAGCTGTAGGCGTCTTTCATTATGAACTCGCGAACCCTGATAAGCCCCGCCCTTGGCCTCGGCTCGTCCCTAAACTTTGTCTGAATGTGATAGACCACCATGGGCAGCTGTTTGTACGAATCGATGTGACGCCTCGCGAGGTCGGTCATAGTCTCTTCATGCGTCATCGCGAGCAGCATGTCCCGCCCCGACCTGTCCTTCATCCGGATCATCTCGGGACCGATGGACTGCCAACGCCCCGTTTCCTGCCACAGCTCGGCCGGGTGCACTACGGGCATGAGTATCTCCTGCCCCAGTATGGCGTCCATCTCTCTTCTCATGATGTCTTCGAGCTTTCTCGCGCTCTTCCACGCCAAAGGCATCAAATCGTATATTCCCGCCGCCACCTTCGCCATAAGTGACGCGCGAAGCATCAGGCTGTGGGAAGGGATCTCCGCTTCAGCGGGGGCTTCTCGTAGGGTTTTGCCAAATCGCATGGACATTCTCATGGGGTGAAGACCTCCGTCCTCTTGGGGAAACACGCCGCCAAGGTCATGAAGATTATAACCAGCGCTCCTTACTGGGTCAATTTGACGCCGGCGACCCGCGGGCGACGCAAACCCAAAGGTCTACACCAATCGTATGGCGAACTGCGGGCACACGGGGGCGCAGTAACCGCAAAGGATGCATTTTTCTTTGTCGTTGACGGCCTTGCTATCCCGGATGACCATGGCGAAGTTGGGACAGACGCTTACGCATGTGCCACACCCTATGCAAAACGGCTGAACGATAAGCTGCTTTTGGCGTTTCGTCCGTTCGGCCAGTTCGTCCGGCACGGGCCTATCCTCGAACATGAGCAGATTCATCTCCAACTCATCGCGGTTGACCATCCCGACCGCGACAGACGAAATGCCGGGAAGGTTCCTCACGTAATCCAAAGAGCCTTTTCGATCGGAAAGCAAGTTCCCGCCTCCAAGAGCTTTCATGGCGAAAAGGCCTTTGCCCGCAAGGGAAGCTTCTTCTATGCCATGGACC
>CAZMEF010000044.1:0-10109 GCA_964565305.1 uncultured Eubacteriales bacterium
GGTTAGCGGGGGCGTTGACCCTACCGTCGAAGATGAGCCGGACGTTCCCGTAGACGGCACTATTCCGGATGCTGACACCGGACCTTTGGAGGAGAATCCCCCGCCTGAAGATGAATGGGTGAAGCCGCCGTTCGACCGCGCCGCCCAAATGGAACGCGCTTTGAATGCAAGGGCAGTTTACGTTACCATTCCCGCCGCAAATACCGCGTCTAAGATGGATTCCATTCGTAAATTCGTCCGGGAGCACGAGGGTTTGAACGCTTTCGTGATGGACGTAAGGGACAATAACGGCTCTGTGCCGTGCGCGCCCCCTGAAGGTGTCCCCTCCAAATCCGCCGGTTCCTCGAAGTACCCCGACCTCGTCAAGGAGCTTTCTCAGGAAGGGTACTACCTGATAGCGAGGATAGTCTGTTTTCAGGACCCCTACCTTGTGAACACCTTCCCCGAACTCGCCATCCGCCATCCTTCCGGCGCGGTCTGGAAAGATCGTGACGGACGTCTTTGGCTCAATCCCTGCGATGAGCGGAATTGGGAACACGTCCGGAACACGGCGCTTTGGGCTGTAGACATGGGGTTCGATGAGATTCAGCTGGACTACGTCAGGTTCCCCGATAGCGCTGCCGGCATCGAGTCTGTCACCCTTATGCCGGGACGCGAGGAGTACGGTAACCGCGGGGACGCTATAGTGGCGTTTCTCAACTACATGTCGGACGCTCTCGAAGGCAAAGCCATATTCAGCGCCGACATATTCGGGTTCACCACCATCGCCGTCGATGATATGGGCATCGGGCAGAATCTCGAAAGAGTTGCCGATTGCGTGGACTTCATATCCCCCATGGTTTATCCATCCCACTACTTCAACGCGGGGATATACGGCTTCGAGCTCCCTGAGGCACACCCCTACGAGGTAGTCGGAAACTCCGCGGACGAGGCATTTACGCGAACTGTCGGACTCAGGGCCCAGAATCGCCCGTGGCTACAGGATTTTTCGATGCGCGTGAAGTATGGGCCGGCCGAGGTACAGGCGCAAATAAACGCCTTGTTCGAGCGCGGAATGCGAACGTTCATGCTGTGGAACCCGGCCAACAACTTTACCAGCGGGGTAAAGTACGTTCCGCCGCCGGTGGATGTGCACGGGCGGTGAGCGGGCTCATGGCTGTTTTGATCTTGGGTCCGGCGCAGAAGCATCGGATTGGCCTGGAGCAGGCGGTGTGTCTTGGGGGGCGATCTCATTCGGAGTCCGAACGGACAATACAGGCTGGGAGCAATTGTCCTCGCGGCGTTTTTGACGGTTCTTTCGCTGGTTGTGTTGGCCAGGCTGCCGGAGAGTCCCCCAAGAATTGCGGTTGCCGAACAAGGCGGCGTCTATGATCTGACCGGGATCACCGGTTCGGACGCCCCTGTGATTTGCCTAACCCCCGGAGGCGCCTATTACCCCAATACATATCTGTCGCCAGAAGACGTCGGCACTGCCGTTCCCGAAAGCGCCGCCCGGTTAGAAGAGATCCGGGCCGATTATCTCTCCCAGCGGTTTGTGCTGAGAGTTCCGGATGACAGCACAGTGTATGCCCTGACATTCGAGACCTCCGGCCGCCACGCTATGCGGGTGTACGTGAACGGAACGCTCGCGGGGCAAACCGGCAGGCCGGGCACAAGCAAGCAGGACACCGAGATCTGGGAGAGCAGCATTACCGTGAATGCCGCCGCGGAGAGCGGTATAATGGATGTGATATTGCACAGCGCCCAGTTCTATCATGCCGGCGGCGGCGCCGCGCTGGCGACCCTCAGTGTGGAAAAGCCCGCTCGCGTTACGGTTCCGCGGCTAGAAGAGCCAATCGCCGGATTCATTATGATGGGGGCCTTGCTGTCCGCAGGCATCCTCCTCCTCTGCTTTTTTCTGTTCCTTTCCCACGTAAAGGCGACCTTGCACTTCGCCTTGGCCTGTTTTGTCATGGCTTTGCGGGTGTGCATCCAGAGCAAGGCATGGACGTATTTCCCCGTCTCTGGAAACACGGCCTTCATGCTTGAGTACATGAGCGTTGTGCTGGTGACCATTTGCCTGAGCCTCTACCTAAGGCAGTATGCCACGACTCGGCTTCTCCGGGCTGCGCTATGGGCTGCCGTCGGCGGATCACTCTTATACGGGTTGCTTCTGCTTTTTGGGAATTCGGTCTTTTACACTTCGGCGCTCAAGTATTATCAGCTTCTGCTCATAGCAACCATCGTCCCCGGCATCGGCGGCCTGTTCTTTGTCATGCGGCGGCCCGACAAAGAGCAGGCGTGGGCCCTGTACGGCATTGCCGTATTCTATCTCGCTGCGCTGGCCGACATCCTCATGTCCCGCCACATGCTAGGCGACGGCCGCAGCCCGACGATCTCCGAAACGGCTATGCTGGTGTTTGTGCTGGCTCAGACGGTATCTTTGTCACGCATGAGCAACAGGGTGCTTTCGGAGGCAAAGGCGGCCGAGCATAAGCTGGAGGTGGAGAAGTCCGCGTTGGAAAGCTTAAGCCGGCAGAAGACCGAGTTCTTGGGAAACGTGTCCCACGAGCTGAAGACGCCGCTAACCGTGGTCTCAGGACACGCGCAGCTCATCGCGTCCCAGCTCTCGGGGCCGGAGTACGCCGCGGTGAGAGACAGATCCCGAATCATCTCAGCAGAAGCCGATCGCCTCGCGCTCATGGTGGGGCAAGTGCTAGACGTGACTCGAATCGAGGAAAACAAGATCCTCCTGGAAAAGCGCCTTTGCCACATCGACGAACTGATCTATAGGGCGGTAGAGACCCATTTCCCTATCCTGAACAAAGGGGGGAACCGGCTGGAGATCGCCGCGGGGCTCGACCTCCCGCAGGTGAACGTCGACCCTGACCGCATCACTCAGGTTTTGGTGAATCTCATCGCCAATGCCTTGCGTCATACAGAAAAAGGAACTATCACAGTTTCAGCTTACGAAGCAGACGAGTTTGTTGAACTGTCAGTGTCTGATACCGGTAGGGGAATACCCGCCGGACAGTTGCCGGGGTTGTTCACGCGCTACCGCCCGGGGGCCGGCGAAACCGGAACGGGCCTTGGGCTCTATATCTGCAAACGGTTAGTGGAGGAGCACGGCGGGACCATCCAAGTTGAAAGCACGGTGGGCAAGGACACGACCGTCACCTTCACCTTGCCACTATGAGCGGCTCACGATCCCATTTCCTATGTGAAGCGTACCTTGCGCAACACATACTCCATCTGTTTTGATCCGGCGATCTCGAAGACGCTTTCGTCGTCGAACCCCAGGTGCTTGCGCAGTCTTGAGATGTTGACCGCGATGACGCTCTTCCAGTCCCCGTCGTCTGTGCCCCAGACCCGACGGTAGAGCTCTTCGCCGCTTACCCTCCGTCCGGCCGATAGCGCGAGACAGCAAAGGATTTGCAGCTCCTTGGGGGGAAGTGCGATCTGCCTGCCTTCTTGGGTAACGAAGCCTGACAGAACGTCTATGGACATCGGCGGCAGCTCTATGCGCCCGGCGTATTCTATGCCCTTGCCGCGGAGCTGGGCGGCGATCCGCGCTCCCAATATAGTCAGGTCGTAGGGCTTGGCGATGTAATCGTCACCGCCTCGCATGAGGCCTCTTACGACGCTATCTCTTTCATCCCTGCTGGTGAGGAAGATTATAGGGGCGTGAGTCTTCTGGCGCAGTTCGGCGCAAAAGTCGAAGCCCAAGCCATCAGGCAGCATCACATCCAAAAGGATCAGGTCCGGCGTGTGTGTCTCCAGCAAAAGCCGCGCCTGATTGAGCGTCTGGGCCACAAGAACCCTGTAGCCTTGCCCCTCTAGATACTCCTTGTTCAAGTCCCATACCTTCTGCTCGTCTTCGATCATCAGGATATGCGCCTGCTTCATGGACCCTACTCCCCTCCGCTCCTTACACTATCATCATTTGCCGCGAAAGGGTCCTGATTACAGTTTCGTAATCCTGGCCACTGAAAGGCACTCCCCTGCTATGCTCCACCCGGGAAACAGGTGGCGGGAAGGACGGCCCGGAGCTGACGCTGCATGACATGGCTCATCTGATCATCGGCGCAAGCGACAAGGGTCGGCAGGGAGACACGAAACTTGGACGGTGTCCCTGTGAGAATGAGAACAGGAGGCAAAAGAAGTGATGAGGAAAGGTTGGAAGCGCATCGGAAGTCTTTTGTTGGCGATCTGTATCATGTTACCTTTGCTGCCTAAGACAGTCCAAGCAGCGGTTACAGACGCCAATGATTGGGCGATCTTCACCGTATCAGAGTACGACAATCCTGAGACTCAGGAGGTTGTTTTGCAGCGGATGCTGCTAAATGACAATAACCTTGCGGCCCCTTGGGGAACGATCGTCAAAGAGATCATTAAGCAGCAAAAGGGCGACGGGCCGGGAATTCTCAAGGCTACATTGCCTTTCCAAGAGCTCACCGCCGCCTCGACGCTCGTCATGAAGGATAGTCTGAAGGCCGTGTATGACGATGCCGCCGGCAAGCTGACCGGCTTCATCAACGGGTTGGCGAGCATCGACAAAGGTGACTTGGCGCCGACAGTGAGCTTCCTTAACAGCCAAGGCAGCAAGATCGCGGGCCTTAACGCAGAAGGCCCCGCGTTTGCCCGGTACCAGATAAAAACGCTTACGAGCAGCGCCTTCAACAACTATTTTCCCGGCTACTACGGTAGCGCGGGCGCCATCACAATTCAGCTGTTCTACGACTTCAAAGTCGAAGGACTTCCCGGAAGGTTCGATACTCCCGACTTCGCCGTAGGAGACAGCATGGCCGGCCTTCACGCAAAGGGCATTATCTACGCCTTGGGTGGCAGCAGCGACAGCTACACGGTGAAAGCGGAGAATTACAACGACTTTCCAAACACCGTGCAAAAAAGCTATACATACGAGAAAAGCACGGCCACATCTACCGAAGTGTCATCCTCCTATTCCAAGACCTGGACAGAGGAGACCACAGTAGGAGTGGACATAAAGATTCCTTTTGTGAACTTGGTCTCAGCCAAAGTGGAGCAGAAGGTAGGGTACAGCTATAGCATCGGCAAGACCTACTCCTCTTCCACTACCGACACTTACACCCAGTCCATTAGCGATACTATCGAGGTGCCCCTGCCACCCCACACCGGCATTGACATAGACGTCAACATCATCGACACCACCACGACGATCCCCTACACGGGTGCGGCGCGGGTAACGTACAAGACCATGGTCGTCTACGCCGCGGGCATATCAGAGCACGAAGACGGCACAGGCTCGAGACAGAACGTAAACGGTTCATTCTCTTTCGGCGACGAGACATACACTGCGGTTCAAGACCTAGACCGCAGGATCATAAACGCGGCGTTGGGCTCGGATCCAGACGGTCTGAACCTCAAAGCGACCTCTCCCGGTCTGATGGCCAACTCGGGCTTTGCCGCATCAGCCAACAAGCTGCGTTCCGGCCAGCCATACTCCCCCTACGGAGGCGTCTTCAACTATACCTCTAAGGGCACGACCATAACGCCAAGGAAAGTGGTGCCCCTGTACCCGGCGGCCCGCTTTACGCCAGACGTGGAGGACATCACCCTGTATGAGCAGCAGAGCCGCCGTTTGGATGGCATCAAGCTGGCCGCGCTCAACGAATACGATGTGCCCTACTACGGATTCAACGCCCGCCTAGGCGGGGTGTGGACCGTGGTTGACGGAGACGGCAACGTGAACGCTGAATACGCGGAGATCACCACGGACAGGAACGGCTATCCTGTCCTTAAGGCCATCGCGCCTGGCGATGGCGCCGAACTATACCTTCGATATAGCCCCGATACCACGAAGGTATCGGTCTCTGGCGGTTATGTGAGTGAGACCATATCGCTCACCATCAAGTCTGTGGCCCTATCTGACGTTACTCTTTCGGGCAGCTTTGCAGACTATATCCTAAACGACGGCGAGAACACCGCCGATGCTTCCGCCCTGACTCTTGCCGCGAAGGACCTGGACGGCAAACCTTTCATCCCCGCCCCCTCTGCGATCAAGTGGTTCGCCGAGGAGGAGGGCCAAGGCATTACAGTAGACCGGGCGAGCGGCGCCATCGAATACGACCGGGCAGGCACCTATCAAATCTACGCGGTCGTAAACGAAACCGAATCAAATCGCGTATCTTTGACCATCTTGCCGGCCAGGCAGCTTGCTGAGATCACAGTCCAAGGGGAGATCCCCATTCTTGTATGGAACGATGGGGCCAAGAACACCTTTGGGCTAAACCAGATCACGGTGGAAGGCTGTGACCAATACGGTGATAGCTGCGCTGTCTCTGGGTTCTGGGCCCTGGGTTCCGATTCAATCGAAGAAGCGGAGCTGAGGATTGCCCGGGTTGAGGCCGGTACTGATACCCTCGTCGGCCTGAGGGCAGGCTCGGATATGCTGTGGCTGCGGCAGAACATAGGCACCGAGGAGGACCCAGTCTATGTGGAGTCAAACCGCCTTGCCGTCACAGTCCAGGACGCGCCCTATCCTAAGGTGCTCTTAGTGTCCGGTGAGGTCCCGGACCTGTACTACAACCACGAGACCGCCAAGAGCTTTGACCTCACAAGCTTGAACGTCCACTGCTACGACCAATACGGAGAGCCCTACGCCCTCGATCCGATCCAGTATCTTTGGAGTTTTGAAAAGGGCGGCCACGCCAAAGTCGCGGATAATGTCATTACCGGGCTGGTGGTGGGCAGCGATCGTTTGACCTTGTCCTATCCAACAGAGGCAAAAGACGATCAGGGCAACCCCTTGGTGACCATCTCTGCTTCACCCTTGGATGTGGCCGTAAAGGCCTTGCCTTACGTCAACGAGCTTTACCAGGGCCCGGCCATCCCTCTCATTAGGGAGGACGAGCCTTTCGCGCTTTCAGGCATCACCTTGTTGGCTCGCGATCAGTACGGGAACGCAATACCTGTCCCCGGTGATATCCAGTGGAGTCTTGCGGGCAACAACAGGACCGAAGCAGTAATCGATAGCGGCGAACTGACCGTCACCCCAGGCCAGGTGGAACACGCTTCCTGGGCTGATGTGATCTTGGAAGCCGCTTCGCCAAGCGTGAATCGCACTGCGAGAAACGTGACAGTGCGTGTGCGCCAACAGCCGGTACTGACCAGACTGGTGGCGGCCGTCAGCGCGGACTTCGCGCCGAAGTGGGAAGAAAATGCCAAGTTGAGCGACCATTTTACCGCTGAGGGCTTCGATCAGTACGGCGACCCCATGCCGGTCCAGCCAGACTGGAGCTCGTCTGACCCCGAAAGCGTGTCTTTGGCAGACGGCATTCTCACGTTCCTAAGGGAGGACGGAAAGAGCGTCATCAGTGCCAGTATCGGGGACGTGGTGAGTAACGGCATCACAATCACCGTGCCCGGCACCCCGCGAGTGACAAGCGTGGCGGTGGTTGGCGCGCCAAATTCGGTAGACTTGAACGCGAATCTCCTTCTTTCTAACCTGTCAGTCAGGGTTTTTGACCAATATGGAAAGCAGTTCGGCAAAGACAGTCTTGAAGCCTACCCCGCCTCTGTTCGGTGGACTTTGGAAAAGGGCACGACCGACGCCGCGATCTCAGGCGACACAGTGCTCTTCGGCGGAAAAGCAGGCGCTATGACTTTGATCTGCACGGTCGTCAACTCCGACACTAATAGCGACCTGGCGCAGAAGCGCTTGGATATCCAAGTCAGGTCGGGCGGCGGAGGCGGCGGAGGAGGCGGCGGGATGATCATTATGCCCGTTAAGCCTCCCGCCGCAATGCTGGGCTCCACAGCGATCATCACGGTAAAGGCGAGCATCGCAAACGGTGGCGCCACGGCGGCCGTCACTTCATCAGAGATCAAGGACGCCTTAAGCAACGCGCAGGAAGCCGCCGCGGCAATAGGCGACACTCCCACAGTCGAGATTATGATCGAGAACACGTCTGGCGCGAGCCCGGTGGCTGTCACCATCCCCGGCGAGTCCGTAAAAGGTCTCGCTTCCGCCGGCGCTAGACTGAAGATCACAAACAGTCTCGGTTCGGTAACTTTCTGCCCGGACGCGCTAGGTTCCATCGCGGATGGGGGCCCGGGCGACGCGATCTTCACGATCGCAAAGGCGGATACGTCCGGCCTTTCCGATGACGCGCTTGAGACGATTGGAGATCGCCCGGTGTATGAATTCTCCGTAACGGTTGGCGGCAACACCATCGCGCAGTTCGATGGCGCCGTCGCCGTCGAGATGCCCTACGTTCTAGGTTCGGGTGAAGACCCCAACGCCGTCATAATCTGCTACATCGACGCTTCCGGCGATCTTGTGACGGTGACCAACGGCCGCTATGATGCCGCGGCAGGCACTGTGGTGTTCACCATAACCCACTTCTCCAGATACGCTGTAGGCTACAAAATGGTCCACTTCACTGATGTGGCCGCTCCGGCTTGGTACCACGACGCGGTGGTCTTCCTCGCCGCGCGGGGCGTCACCACAGGAACTACAGATACGACATTCGGCCCCGACGGGTTGGTGACGAGAGGTCAGTTCATTACCCTCCTGTTACGGGCCTACGAGATCGCGCCAGACGAGAATTTGTCTGACAACTTCTCTGACGCAGGCGATACCTACTATACCGGCTATCTCGCTGCGGCCAAGCGCCTTGGGATTTCAGGTGGCGTGGGTGACAACAGGTTCGCTCCGGAGCAGGCGATCACTCGCCAGGAGATGTTCACGCTGCTTCATAACGCCCTTAAGATGCTCGATAGGCTGCCGGCGGGCGGCGGCAGAACGACCCTTCCGGACTTCGCAGACAGCGATGCCATCGCGAGTTGGGCCCAAGAAGCCGCATCCGCGCTGGTGAAATCCGGTATCGTGTCCGGCTCCGAAGGCCGGCTCGACCCTATGGGTAGCTCCACCCGCGCTCAGATGGCGCAGGTGCTGTACAACCTCTTGGGAAAATGACACCTAGGTAGAGCGCCGTCTCGGCCTTGACGGGTCCCATGCCGGGTACGCACAATCTGCCGGCAGAACGGCACGCCGGTATACCGGTACAGGGAAAGAAGAGGCAGTCAGTCACAGACGTGGCCGGCTGCCTCTTGGTCTTTGCTCGGACCGACTACAGGGACAGGCATCACGATGGTATAGTTGATGCACACGAGCGACAAGATGGCGGTGTGTTCCTTATGAGCGTTCTGCACCTAACCAACGGACAGGCCCGTAGGTTCATGTTGGCCCACCAGGGTCTTTTTCCGCCCCGTTCTTTGCGCGGCAAGGAAGGGCTTATGGAGCACTTTCGGCGAGTCAGATCCGTGCAGTTCGATCCCATCAACGTGACGGGCAGGAACCACGAAATCGTTTTGCAGGCCCGGGTTGAAGATTACTCCGGCGCGATGCTCCATGATCTCCTATACGGAGAAAGAAAGCTCCTGGACGGATTCGACAAATGCCTCTGCGTCTACTCTTTGGAAGATTGGCCCTGCTTCCGGCGTGATCGTGAGGCCGCCAGAAGAAGGCTTGAATCCCGATCTCACCCGGTGATCGAAGCCGCCGCGGCGGTTCGCAAAGAGATCGAGGAACGGGGGCCGTTGTCGTCCGCCGACCTCCAAATGGAACAGCCGGTCAGGTGGCCCTGGGGGCCGACCCGGCTCGCGCGCGCAGTTCTAGAGGGTATGTACTTCTGGGGTGAGTTGGTGGTTCACCACAAGGTCGGCGCGCGCAAATTTTACGATTTGTCCGAAAGGCACATCCCGCGCGAGATTCTAGACGCGGACGAGCCCAACCCCGCCGATGACGAATATCACGATTGGCATGTCTTGAGGCGCGTGGGGAGTACGGGCCTTCTTTGCAATAGGGGCGGAGAGGTCTGGCTGGGTTTACTTGGCACAAGCGCCGCCAGGCGCGCGGAATCGCTTAGGAGACTGTGTGACAAAGGCAAGCTCATGGAGTTGAACGTAGATGGCCTGAGTAGGCCCGCGTATATGCGAAGCGAGGATATGCCGCTTTTGGAGCAAGTCGCGCACCGGGGCCAAGAAGGCGAGACAGGTGAAAAAAGGGCGGCGGTGTTGGCCCCTCTTGACAATCTCTTGTGGGACAGGCGTACCGCCAGGGAGCTATTTGGGTTCGAATACACGTG
>CAZMEF010000045.1:0-10061 GCA_964565305.1 uncultured Eubacteriales bacterium
GATTTGTGATGATGATCTGCCCGACTTCTTTGGCCAACCTTCTCTTCTGCGAAGGCGTATCCCCATCAAAGGTGTAACTCCTGAGGGTGAAATTGCCCGAGACCGCAAGTTCTGATATCTCGGCGAGCTGGTCTTGGGCGAGAGCCTTCGTGGGAAATATGTAAAGCGCCCGGCTTTCGGGGTCCTTGAGAGCGGCATCAATGACCGGCAGATTGTAACAAAGCGTTTTCCCCGACGCGGTGGGCGTGACGACGCAGACGTTCTTACCGCCTGAAAGCGCGTCGTATACCTCTCTCTGATGGCTATAGAGACGGTCAATTCCGCGTAGCGAGAGCGAAGCGACCAACGCCGGATGGATCCCCTCCGGGACCGGCATGTACTGACCCTCGGTGGCCTCAAAATGGTGCCAAGCCGTAATCCCTTGCAGGAAGCGAGGGTCCTCGCGCAGTTCGGCTACAACGTCTTTGGCGGTCTTCTTCATCCGGCTTGCTCCTCCTCGGCTGGTAACTCTAGGGGATTACTGGGAGTGCCCCGCAAAGTTGAGATTTCGCGGGTGCGAAGAAGGCTTGCGTTACGAAATCATCCCGCATCACCTTCCACGCCCTGCATACGGGCGTGATTCTGGTAGATGAGTCAAGTAAACTAGTTCCACCACGTTATGTAAAGGAAGAAGGTGTAACCCAGCAATGAAAAATCTCTCCATATTAAGCGGACCCAGGATCCGCCTCGCGTTGTCCATCTTGCTGGCGCTGTTAATCGTAGTCTCCGTACCTATTCGCTCTCTCGCCGCTCCACTCCTCCGAAACGGAAGCCGCGGGGAACAGGTTCTCGGCCTCCAAGAGGCTCTGCTAGACGCGGGTTTCAACCCGGGTCCCCTGGACGGGGATTTCGGTCCCAAGACCGAGGCGGCCCTTCGTAGCTTTCAGTCGTTCGCGGGGATCGCGAGCGACGGCATCTGCGGACCTGTCACTTTGGAAGCGCTTGAACGCGGGAAAAGCGCCTCAAGGAGCGCCGGCCCGTTACGAGGACGTACCATAGTGGTCGACCCGGGGCACGGCGGAAACGAACCGGGCGCCATCTCCGTTTGGGGCGACAAGGAGAAAGACTTCACTCTGGCCATCGCTTCGAAGTTGCGGGTCTATCTTGAAGACATGGGAGCGATCGTAGTCATGACCCGCTACGGCGACTATAGTCCGGGTTCCGACTGGGGAGTTGTGGTCGATGAGCTTTTGGCGAGAGTATCTTTGGCAAACTCGCGAGAAGCCGACCTTTTTGTGAGCGTACATATCAACGCCTTTCCCAAGGATCCTGCAGTATCTGGAGTCATGGGATTCTACAGGCGGGGATCGGCCGAATCGCAAAGTTTAGCTTCCACTTTGGCCTCTAAGGTGGCCGCGAACACGGGGCTCAAGTACATAGACACCCAGGTGGGCCCGTACTACGTCCTAAACCACACGTACATGCCGGCCGCTCTGATAGAAGTGGGCTTCATGACCTGTTGGAACGACGTGACGCTCCTCAGGCAGAACTGGTTCATCGATTCGGCGGCGAAAGGCCTTTCCCAAGGAATCGTCCAGTACCTTGGAAGGTGAAGCTCGTCCGGCAGCGCGATGGCGACGGGCGCTCTCTTGTCCAAGGCGATCGCGTAATGCTAGAATTGCGAGGTCATGGTCAAAGCGAGATGCTCGATAGTCGTATACGGTTGCGCAAAGAACGAGCTGGACGCCGAAGAAATGGCGGTCCGGCTCGTCAATGAGGGGTATGAAGTCACCCCGGACCGCGCATCGGCTGACGTCATAATCGTCCATACCTGCGGGTTCATACAGGACGCCAAAAAAGAGTCCATCGATGGCATCCTTGCGGCTCTGGACCTTTCGGGTGAACCCGGGAGTGCGGGCGTCTCCCGGCCGCAGAAGGTCATCGTCACCGGCTGCCTCGCTCAACGTTACCCAAAGCAATTGCTCGCGGAGATTCCGGAGATCGCCGGTCTAGCGGGCACGTCGGCGCCTAAAGGCGTGGTTGACCTAGTGAACGGCGTCCTCGAGGGGACGAGGCCGGTCGAGGTCGGCGGCGCGGGGAGGGGCGCGCCGGGGGGAGAAGGCCTTCGCCTGGTCCGGGAAGGGCCCGCTTGTGCGTACCTACGGATAAGTGAAGGGTGCAGGCATCGCTGTACTTATTGCGCCATCCCCGGCATGAGAGGTCCGCTGGCGTCCAGGCCGCCCGGCGAGATTGTCAAAGAGGCCCGCGCCCTAGCCGGGTCGGGCGTATCGGAGATAAACCTCATCGCTGAGGATTTGGCGGACTACGGGTTCGAGTGGGACGGAAAACGCCATCTTCCGGCCTTGCTGAGCGAGCTTTCAGCGATCGAAGAACTCCGGTGGATACGCCTTCTTTACGTCAGGCCGGATGGCGTCACGCCCGAACTTTCAGATGCCATGGCGGGGCCCAAAGTGGTCCCCTATATAGATTTGCCCATCGAGAACGGCTCCGCGGCGATCTTGAAGAGGATGGGGCGCCCGGGACCGGATCAGATCATCCGGGCGGTGGAACTCCTTAGGAGCAGGGTCCCGGAATTGTCGCTCCGGACCACGGTCATCGCGGGGTTCCCGGGGGAGACCGAAAACGACTTGAAAGACACTTTTAACCTGCTACAAGCCATTAAGGCGCACAGGGTGGGCGCGTTCGCGTTCTCCAAAGAAGAAGGAACCCCCGCGTATTCGCTGCCCAACCCTGTACCGGAAGAGATCGCAAAAGACAGGGCGGAACGCATTCGGAAATTCGGGCTCGCCCTGGCAAAACGCCACGGCGCGGGGATGGTCGGGAAAGTAACGCCGTGCCTTCTGACAGGACCTTCGCCGAGGCCCGGCTATTGGCTGGCGCGCGGCTTCCACCAGGGCCCTGAAGTGGACGGCAAGATACACATTAAGTTCGGTGCGGCGGAGCCCGGACCCGAAACTTCGGGCGAAGTAGTTCCTCGCCGCGGCCTTATTATTCCTGCACGGATCGAGGACGCCTCGGTCTTGGATCTGTTCGCGTCGCCTGCTAGATAGCCGTTCCTGCCACGCTTTACCTTAGAAACCCCATCTTATGCCTGATATAATTATGTCAACTTGCATACCGTGCCAAAGCGTTAGGAAGAGGAGTGCTCATGGCCAAAAGGAGCTTTAGATGGGAGTTCGTGGCTCTCTGGACGGTCCTGACCCTGGCTATCCTGAGCCTGGGGTATTCCGCTTATCTTAAGATGGAAGTTGTGGGGCCGCTGCAAAGAGCTTTGGAGCGCGACGTCGACGTTCGAAACGTCGGCGTGAGGTCGAAAAACGGAGTGACGGTGCTCGAACTTGAGCTGGGGAAGGTGGATGACCTTCCGCGGACGTACACGCGCCTGAGAGAGGCGGCGGAAGAGAAACTCGGGGACGCGTTCAGGCTTGAGATAGCGGACTCCCGGGATGAAGAACTTGAAGACGCGTACTATTCGGTCCATTACTACCTTGAGGAAGCCTCTGTGCGGGGCAACTTCGGTGAGATGATCGACTCGTGCCGCGGTTTGTTGAAAGATCAGGGACTGGAAGATTACAAAATCTCGCTGGATGAGGGCCACATCTTCATCCAGATGGCCCACGGCGACAACTATCTTTACGCCGTACTGGCCAGGCAAAACCCTAAGACAGGAGGAGCCCAATGAAACTGGAATGGCTTATGGGGCTTGTGACGGGAACGCTCGTCTTCCTTTTCGTCAAAGGTGTGAATATCCTACCCGTGCTTCTCTTCGCCGGTCTCATTTACATCCTCCTGACCCAGGGCGGCGGATTGCGCGACTTCGGCAAACGCAAAGCGGGGGCTGTCGTGGGGAGCAGGCCTGATGTCACTTTTCGCGATGTGGGAGGACAAGCGGTGGCCAAGAGGGAGCTGGTCGAGGCGCTGGAGTTCCTCAAGAACCTAGACCAGGCACGATCTTTAGGGATAAGACCGATCAAAGGCATCCTCCTGAGCGGCCCTCCCGGGACGGGTAAGACGCTACTCGCCAAAGCGGCGGCAAATTACACGGATTCCGTGTTCCTGTCGGCCTCAGGCTCCGAGTTCATAGAGGTCTACGCGGGGCTTGGCGCTCAAAGGGTGCGCGACCTCTTTCAAAGAGCCAGGAAGATGGCCAAGGAAAACAAGAAGTCCGGCGCCATCATCTTCATCGACGAAATTGAGGTCCTCGCAGGAAAGCGCGGTTCCCAGGTCGGGCACCTTGAATACGATCAGACTCTAAACCAACTCCTTGTGGAGATGGACGGCCTTACGGTAAGCGACGATGTGCGTATCCTCCTCATAGGCGCCACAAACCGCGCCGACTTGCTTGACGGGGCGATTTTGCGGCCGGGACGGTTCGACCGCACTGTGAAGGTCGACCTGCCCGACAAAGAGGGCCGGTTGGAAATCCTGAAGGTGCACCTCCGGAACAAGCCCGTGAAGGACGCTGTGGACCTGGCGGATGTGGCCAAGGAGACCTTCGGGCTTTCCGGCGCACACTTGGAGAGCCTATGCAACGAAGCGGCTATCCTGACCTTGCGGAAGCGCTCAAACCGGATCGGCTTGGAGGAGCTTCGCGAGGCCCTTGACAAGGTGATCATGGGAGAAAAGCTGGACAAGCGCCCATCGGAGAAAGAAATCGCGAGAGTCGCCGTACACGAGGCCGGACACGCTATCGTGGCCGAGACTTTGCGCCCCGGGGCCGTCGCCCAGGTGACTGTGTCCCCTCGCGGAAACGCTCTGGGGTACGTAAGACACTCCCCCCAGGACGACATCTACATCTACCCGCGAGAGACCCTTGAGGAAGAGATCGATATCCTGGTCGCGGGGGCGGCGGCGGAAGACCTTCTTTGCGGGTCAAGGAGCACGGGAGCGTCCAACGATTTTCAGCGAGCGCTGGACGTCGCGAAGCGCATAGTCACCTACGGGATGTCGTCTCTCGGCGTGGTGGACAGGGATACAGCGGGACCGGACCAACTGGCTAAGGCGACCCGCGATATCCTGGAAGCATCTCAGTCCCGGGCCGCTTCCGTCTTGAAGAAACATCAGAAGACGCTTCGGAAAGTGGCCGACAGGCTGATCGAAAGCGAAACGATCAGCGGGGAGGAGCTGAGGTCCGAACTCGGAACATCGCGTCCCATAGCCCCAGGCTGGCGTCACCTGCCCGTAAACAGAGGTAAAGAACGGGCGCGAGTAGAAGCATAAGACCCGGAGGTGATCGGTTGCAGGCTGAACTGCTATCGATTGGGACGGAGTTGCTTCTAGGGGAAATCACAGACACAAACGCGCAGTATCTTTCAGGAAAATTAAGAGACGCCGGGGTGGACGTGTACCGGCGGCTCACGATAGGAGATAACCCGGCGCGGCTCACTGCCTCTTTCAAAGAGGCGTTGGGGCGCGCCGATATCGTCATCGCGACCGGCGGGTTGGGACCCACCGCCGATGACCTTACGGCGAAGTGTCTGGCCGACGCCATGGGGCGCCCGCTCCTTTTCGATGAAGAAGCGTGGGGCATGACGACCGCCTGGTTTCACAGAATGGGACGGGAAGCGCGGGCCACCGACAGGAAGCAAGCCATGATCGTGGAAGGCGGAGATTACCTCCACAACTCTAACGGCACGGCCCCGGGCCAGGTCATCTTCGCCGGCGGAAAGCTTGCCGCCCTATTGCCGGGCCCTCCGAAAGAAATGGTTCCCATGTTCGAGGAGCGTTTGCTCCCGATCATCAAGAAATGCTTTCCGGCGCTGGTCCCGCTCACATGCAAGGATTTGCGTATCGTCGGGATGGGCGAAGGACAGGTTCAAGAAACGGTCGGAGACCTCATGGAGAGCGTAAACCCATCTTTGGCGCCTTACGCCGCGATCGGTGAGGTACGGCTTCGCATAGCGGCGCGCGGACACGATCCGCGCGAATCGGCTGCGATGGTCGCCGAAATGGAGTCGAAGGTACGGGAACGGCTCGGCGATTACATTTTCGGGACCACAGACGACACCTTGGAGGGCGCCTGTGCCGCATTTCTTCGCTCAAAGGGCCTGACTTTGGCCGTATCAGAGTCGGTGACGGGAGGTCAGATCCTAAATCGTCTCACAGAAGTTCCCGGCATTTCTTCGAGCCTAAGGATGGGAATGGTGGCATACAACTCATCTATCAAAGGGACGTGTCTCGGGGTAAATAGGGACGCGCTCGCCGTAGATGACGCCGTCAACCCGGAGGTGGCAAAGTCCATGGCAGAGGGAGTGCGCGCCCTTGCCGGGGCGGATATAGGCTTGGCGACCACGGGGTTCGCCGGGCCGGGCGGAGGGACCCCCAACGAACCGGTCGGTTCGGTTTACGTGGCCATTTCCAGGAAAGAGGGAACTTCGGTGGAGCGCCTTCAAGTGGCGGGTTCGCGCCGGTTGGTGAAAGAGAGAGCGGCCCAGAACGCGCTGGTGATGCTGTGGCGGAGCTTAAAGGCCCGCTAGAAGCCCTTTTGCTGCGGCGTCCTCAGGCGGTTCTGTTGTGACATCGGATGCCCAATGTTATAATCTCATAGGAAGGTACTGCCAGGGTAGCGTGGTAATTTACGGAGGTTAGAGATAATGCTGGAGAAAGATAAGGCCCTCGAACTGGCCGTAGCGCAGATAGAAAAGCAGTTCGGAAAAGGTTCTATCATGCGCTTGGGAGAGGCTTCGCAGAAAATGGCCGTCGAAGTCATCCCGACAGGCGCCCTGGCACTGGATATCGCTCTCGGCGTTGGCGGATTGCCGCGCGGCAGGGTAGTGGAGCTTTACGGTCCCGAAGGATCGGGCAAAACCACAGTCGCCCTGCACATCATCGCTGAGGCTCAGAAACTGGGAGGCATATCGGCTTACATTGACGCCGAACACGCGCTCGATCCCGTTTACGCCCGAAGGATCGGGGTGGACGTCGACAACCTGCTTATTTCCCAGCCGGACACCGGCGAGCAGGCTTTGGAAATTGTCGACGCTTTGATACGGAGCGGCGCCGTCGATTGCATCGTGGTGGACTCGGTGGCGGCTTTAGCGCCGCGCGCCGAGATAGAAGGGGAAATGGGAGACTCTCACGTCGGTCTTCAAGCTCGCCTGATGTCCCAAGCTTTAAGGAAGCTTACGGGGGTCATCTCCAAATCAAAATCGACCGCCATTTTCATCAACCAAATCCGGGAGAAAATCGGGGTAATGTTCGGAAACCCCGAGACCACGCCGGGCGGAAGGGCTTTGAAGTTCTACTCCTCGGTGCGGCTGGATGTGCGAAAGATAGAGAACCTGAAGCAGGGGCAGGACGCGATCGGCGCTCGCACTAGAGTCAAGATCGTGAAAAACAAAGTCGCGCCGCCCTTTAAGCAGGCGGAGTTCGACATCATCTACGGTGAGGGCATTTCAAGGGAAGGTTCTCTTCTCGATGTGGGTGTGGCGCAGTCGATAATAACCAGGACAGGCACCTGGTATTCTTTTGGAGATATCCGATTGGGGCAGGGCAAAGAGGCGGCACGGACGTACCTCAAGGAGCACCCGGAACAAAGCAAGATCGTAGAAGACAAAGTACGGGAGTTCCTTGTGGCAGGAGCGGTGAAAGTAGAGGGAGCTTCTGAGGCTGAAACCGTCGATTCGTGATGGACAGGAAAGATAAGCGTATCCGCCCGATGGACTACGCTCTTAGGGTTCTATCCAGAAGGCGGGTAACAAAGGCGCAGTTGGAAGAGTCGCTGAAGCGAAAAGGGGCGCCGGACGAGGAGATTCAGTCTTGTCTCGAACGGCTCTCGTCTTGGGGTTACCTGGATGATCGTAGCTACGCCCGTGATATGCTGGCGGAGTCCCTTTCGGGATGCCCGGTAGCCAGAAGACGGGCCGTCTACGACCTTGTGAAAAGAGGTATTAGTAAGAGCCTCGCAGAAGAGGCAGCAGATGAGGCGTACGGCGATCGTTCGGAAGGTGATTTGGCCCAAGTGGCCGCGGAAAAATACCTTTCCGGTCGCCAATGTGATTCGTTGACAGACCAGGAACGAGAGCGTCTGGCCAGGTGGCTTTGGCGAAGAGGGTTCGACGGAGAAGCCATCCGGAGTGTTCTCAGAGAGAGAAACCCGGGCGTTCTCATGTAGACAGCAATCGCGCTATTCTGGGGAATTGAAGATGACAGAACGTTATGACTGATATACTCGAGCCGATTAGGAAAACGAGTCAAGGGCCCGGGGTTTCTCCCGGGCGCGCGAGTATTGGTCTTTGGATTCGAGACGGCTGACGATCTTATGACGCCGTCTTAAATCTCTAGCGTTTTTCTAGCAGGTCACTTCCGCCAGCATAGCCGGGCGCTGTCCGGCTTTTTCTCTTTTTTAAGAAGGAGGTGACCTTCATGCAACAATGGGGCTATGTTGTTCTAGCGATAGTAGCGGGCCTCGCTCTGGGGTACTACCTGCGAAGAGCCCTGGGAGAGGCAAAAATCGGTTCGGCTGAAACGGAAGCCAAACGCATCCAAGAGGAAGCGGTCAAGGCCGTCGAGACGAAAAGACGCGAAGTGCTGATCGAAGCGCGCGACGACGCTCAGAAGATCAAAGAGGAAACGGAAAAGGAGATGCGCGAGCGCAGGCAGGAAGTTCAGCGCATGGAGCGCAGGCTGGTCAACAAGGAAGAGACGCTTGACAGGCGGCAGGATTCGTTGACCCAGAAGGAAGAAGGCGTGTCAAAGCAGGAAAAAGCTCTCACAGAGAGGGCCAAATACTTGGATGTTCTGCGGGAAGACGCAATGAAAGAACTGGAGAGAATCTCGCAGTTGTCCAGAGATGGCGCCAAAGAAAGGATCTTGTCGGAGGTCAAGGAGGCGCTTAAGGACGAAAGCGCCCGAATAGTGAGAGATGCCGAAGCGGCGGCCAAAGAAGAGGCGGAAGGCCGCGCGCGAAGCATCATAAGCCTCGCCATACAAAGATGTGCCGCCGATCATGTGGCGGAGAACACGGTATCTGTCGTGGAACTGCCAAGCGACGAGATGAAAGGCAGGATCATCGGGAGAGAGGGCAGAAACATACGGGCCCTTGAAACCCTCACGGGCATCGATCTCATAATCGACGACACTCCGGAAGCCGTCATTCTATCGGGCTTCGACCCCATAAGGCGCGAGGTCGCCAGACTGGCGCTTGAAAGGCTAGTATCCGACGGGCGTATCCACCCGGCGCGTATCGAAGAGATGGTCGAGAAGGCCCAGAAGGACGTGGATAACCTCATAAAGCAAGAAGGCGAGCAGGCCGCGCTCAATCTGGGAGTACACGGCCTGCACCCGGAGGTCATCAAACTTCTCGGGCGACTGCGGTTTCGCACCAGTTACGGGCAAAACGTCCTGAAGCACTCCGTAGAAGTGGCGCATCTTGCGGCGAGCATGGCGTCGGAGTTAGGGTGCGATGTCGCCGTATCGCGACGCGCCGGGCTGTTGCACGATATCGGGAAAGCCGTCGACCATGAGATGGAGGGTTCGCACGTGAGCATCGGTGTGAGCCTTCTCAAGCGCTATAGGGAGTCCAATGACGTCATCAAGGGCATGGAAGCCCACCACGGAGACGTAGAGCCGGCATCCGTGGAAGCGTTCTTGGTCGCCGCCGCCGATGCGATCTCCGCCGCGAGGCCGGGGGCCCGCAGAGAGACTTTGGAGATGTATTTGAAGCGTTTGGAGAAACTAGAGGATATCGCCAACTCGTTTGAGGGGGTAGAGAAGTCCTACGCTATCCAGGCCGGGCGCGAGATCCGCATAATGGTCAAACCTGAGAAGATCGACGATCTGGGTTCGGTGCGCCTCGCCCGCGACATCGTCAAGAAGATCGAAAAGGATATAGAGTATCCGGGCCAGGTGAAGGTCACCGTCATTAGGGAAACCCGCGCGGTAGGTTACGCCAAATAGCGCACTGGGGAGATGCAGATGCCAAGGCTAAGGCAGAGGTCCAAGAGGGAGGACTCTAAGCACGACGTGGAAGTGCTTGCCACACTTCTGGTCGCCTACCCTCAAGTGTCAAAGGCGATGTACGATCCTGACAAGAAGACCTTGGGGATGGCCTTCACGTGCCG
>CAZMEF010000046.1:0-10024 GCA_964565305.1 uncultured Eubacteriales bacterium
ACGAGATAATCCACCGCCTCGTATTCCTTGGCGATGACGCCTCTCTTGAGTCCGACGAGAACATGCGGGACGACCGGTGCCCGGCCCGATCGAAGCGTGCGATATGTCCTGAGGTAATCCTCTTTGGTCCAATTGCCCCGGAAGGCCTCGCGGATCGCTTCGTCATCGAGCACAAAGTCGAACGATATCACAGAAGCGTGGCGCGCGATCGCCGACGCGTCCTCTTCTTTGGCAACTCCAGGGTGAGCGTTAATCCTTAGCCCGTCGCCGTATTCCTCGCGAAGACGCTTTATGGTAGACGCGAGCGGGACCGCGCCGTCCAGGGAGCACCCCCCGGAAAGAAGGATGCTCAGAGGCTTTTTCTTAGCCATTTCGCGCGACAGGTCCCTAACATCGACCATGTGATTCAGGTAGTGGCCCCCGCAATGGGCACAATTCAAGGAACAAGATCTGCCGGTGACGCTGACGGCCATGGTGCCTTGGGGATAGACCGTCGTCAAGACGGGTGTTTTCGAAGTCATTCCCTTGGGACACGGTCTCCTCTCACGAGTTCATCGGGAAGAGATCGCTCTCTTCCCGATTTCCCACGCTATGACGACGGCTAACTGAGCCGTCTCTCTCTATTGCGCTTTGGTTCCGACTACGCTTCTTTCTTGTAGCGGACCCGCGGGTTCTTGGCCGCGCCCGCTTCGTCAAGCCTTCCGACCACGGTGCTGTGCGGCGCCTGATGTAGCTTCTCGGGATCCGCGTAAGCGAGTTTGGCGATCTCTATCATGGCGTCGGCGAAGTAATCCAGCGTATCCTTGGACTCTGTCTCGGTGGGCTCGATCATGATGGCCTCGTCGACGATCAAGGGGAAATAGTTGGTCGGGGGGTGTACCCCGTAATCCAGAAGCCCCTTGGAGATATCCATGGTGTGAATGCCGGTTTCCTTCTTGATGCGCTGAGGGGACACGACAAACTCGTGCTTGTAGTGCCTGTCATACGGCAGATCGTAATATCCGACGATCCTTCGCAAGACGTAGTTCGCGTTGAGAACGGCGTCGAGCGACACATTCTTCAGCCCGTCGGGGCCCAAGGACCTGATGTAGGCGTACGACTTCACGAGAACCAGGAAGTTCCCGTAGAAGGACTTCATCGGCCCGATAGATAGGGGCTTGTCGTAGTCCAGATAGTACCTCTCGCCATCCTTCCTCACTATCGGCACGGGAAGGAACGGGGCCAGGTGGGCCTTAACTCCGACAGGACCCGAACCTGGACCGCCGCCGCCGTGAGGGGTGGCGAACGTCTTGTGAAGGTTGAAGTGCATGACGTCAAACCCCATGTCGCCCGGACGGCAGATGCCCATAATGGCGTTGGCGTTTGCGCCGTCATAATAGAGCAATCCGCCCCTCTTGTGCACAAGTTCGGTGATCTTCTCGATGTTCTCGTCGAAAAGCCCAAGCGTGTTGGGGTTGGTAAGCATCAGACCCGCGACGGTCTCATCCATGACCTGTTCCAGGGCGACGATATCCACCCCTCCGCGCGAATCGGACGGAATCTGCACTGTCTGGAATCCCGCGAGCACTCCCGAGGCGGGGTTGGTCCCGTGGGCGGCGTCCGGGATGAGGATCTTGGTGCGCGCAGAGTCGCCCCTTGACCTGTGGTAAGCCCGGATGATGTTGATGCCCGTCAATTCGCCGTGAGCCCCGGCTGCGGGCTGAAGGCTCATCTCGTCCATGCCGCCGATCTCGCAAAGGTACTCCTGCAACTCATACATCAGTTGAAGGGCGCCCTGCACCGTTTCTTCGGGGGCGTACGGATGGATATCGGTGAACCCCGGTAGGTTCGCGACTTCTTCGTTTATCTTCGGGTTGTACTTCATGGTGCAAGAACCTAACGGGTAGAACCCGATGTCCACGCCGTGGTTCAACTGGGAAAGCCTTGTGAAGTGGCGTACGAGATCCACTTCGGCGACTTCGGGAAGCTCGGGAGGAACTTTGCGGAGTTCGCTCTCGGGCAAAAGGGACGACACCGGTTTATCCGGCACTTCTAGATCGGGCAGAGAGTAGGCTTTCCGCCCGGGACTCGAAACCTCGAAAATGAGCGGCTCAAGTCTCAGCATGACAATCCCTCCAATCCGGCGAGAAGGTCATCCATTTCTTTCTTGCTTCTCTTCTCGGTGACGGCGATTAACAGGTGATCCGCCAGTTCGGGATAGTCTCTTCCCAACGGGTAACCGGCCAGGATCTTCTTGTCAAGGAGGGAGGTCAGGATCTTCTCAGGGGACACGGGGCACTTCACCGCGAACTCGTTGAAGAACGGGGCGTTCCAGGCGATGCTGTAGCCCTTGATCTTTGAGATCCCCTCCGCGAGATAGTGGGCTTTCTTGAGGCACTGCTTTCCAAGGTCCTTGATGCCTTCTTTGCCCAACCACGACAGATAAACCGTGGCCGCCAAAGCGCAGAGAGCCTCGTTGGAGCAGATGTTAGACGTGGCTTTGTCGCGCCTGATGTGCTGCTCACGCGTTTGAAGAGTGAGAACGAAGCCGCGCTGCCCTCTGACGTCGTTTGTCATGCCCACAAGGCGTCCCGGCATGCGTCGAAGGTACTTGCTGCCGACAGCCAAGACACCCAGATATGGACCGCCAAACGCCATTGGGTTTCCGAACACTTGACCTTCTCCCACGACTATCTCGGCGCCGTATTCGACCGGGGGCCGCAGCACTCCCAAAGTCATGGGGTTGACGGCGACGATCAAAGTTGCCCCGGAAGCCTTGGCTAACGCCGAGATCTCGTCTACGGGCTCGAGATTGCCCAAGAAGTTAGGCTGCTGGATAGTCACGCTCGCCACATCCGACGTAAGTAGCCCCTTGAGCGACGCCAGATCGGTCACTCCGTTGGACATGGGGATTTCAGATACCTCTATACCGTGGCCCACGGCGTAGGTCTTGGTCACCTTGCGGGTCTCGGGGTGAACCGTGCGCGACACAAGAGCGTTTTTTCTGCGCAAGAGCCCGGACGCGATGGTCACCGCTTCGGCTGCCGCCGAAGGGCCGTCGTACATGGAAGCGTTGCCGGCGTCCATCCCTGTGAGTTCGCAGATCATGGTCTGGTACTCGAAAATGGACTGGAGCACGGCCTGGCTCACTTCCGGCTGGTAAGGCGTGTAGGCCGTGTAGAACTCGGAACGTCCCAGGACGTGCCGCACAACTGACGGCACGTGGTGGTCGTACGCGCCGGCCCCTATGAAAGTCGCGAAACCCTGGGCGGTGCTCTTCTCCGAAATCTCGCGAAGTAGCTTCGCTACTCCGTACTCGGAAAGAGCCCCGGGAAGATCCATGTCTTCGGTTAGCCTAAGGCTCTTAGGTATGTCGCTGAAAAGTTCCTCGACCGAGGCGACTCCGATGGTCCGGAGCATCTCCTCCCTGTCTTTCTCCGTGCTAGGTATGAAATTCATTAGTGATGACCGCCACCCTCCGCGGCGTGCTTTTCGTAAGTTTCGCTGTCCATAAGATTAGCCACTTCAGATTGGTCCGCTATCTCGATGGCGCAGATCCAACCATCCCCGTGAGGATCCTGGTTTAGGACTTCGGGCGAATCGACCGGCTTGTCGTTAACTTTGACTACTTTCCCGGAAAGCGGGGCGTAGCAATCGGAAACCGCCTTCACGGACTCGACTGTCGCGAACACTTCGCCCGCCTTGATCATCCTTCCGACCTCAGGCGCCTCCACGAACACGATGTCGCCCAACTGGTCCTGAGCGTAGTTCGTGATCCCAAGATAGGCTACGTTGCCCTCGACCTTGGCGTACTCGTGGGTCTTGGTGTACTTCAAATCCGACGGATAACTCATTTCTTCTTCCCCCTACGATAGAATGGCATCTTGATGATCTCCGCCAAAACTTTCTTGCCTCGGATGTCAACCGTGACCTTGGTGCCGACCTGGCTACGGTCAACCGGAAGGTACGCCATCGCCAGATATTTGTCGAGAGTCGGCGCGTAGGAACCTGTGGTTATGTAACCCCATTCCTCTGCTCCGCTCTCATCGAACACTTTGTAGCCTGTGCGAGCGATTCCTCTATCCACCATCGAGAGGCCCACCAATTTGGCGGGGAGACCGTTCTCCCGTTCTTCCCAAAGGGCTTTCTCGCCGACGAAGTATGTCCCCTTGCCAAACGCCACGAACTTGCCGAGCCCCGCCTGGAGCGGTCCGTGCTTTTGATCGAGTTCCTGACCGTAGAGAGGCATAGAAGCCTCAAACCTTAGCGTATCGCGGCAGCCCAACCCCGCGGGAACCAGGCCGTCGCCGTCGTCCGCCTCCATAACGGCGTCAAACAGCGCCGGGCCTTCGGATGCGTCGCAATAAACCTCGAATCCGTCTTCGCCGGTATACCCGGTGCGGGTGATGAGGCATTTGATGCCGTCAACGTAAACATCCTCGACGCCGTGGTAATACTTCATCTCTGAGAGGGGGTACTTTGTGAGCCGCTGCAGAATGCGTTCGGAGTTGGGGCCTTGTATCGCAACCTCGGCCGTTTCCTTGGACTGGTTTGTGACCGTCACACCGTTGAAGTACTTCGATGCGCCTAATATCCACTCGTAGTCCTTATCAATGTTGCCGGCGTTAATGACGAGAAGATAACCGCCGTCTTTTAGGCAGACGATCATCATGTCGTCGACGACGCCACCGTCCGGGTAACACATGGGGCTGTAGATGACCTTCCCCGGATATCCCTTACTGATGTCGTTGACCATCAGCATCTGCAGGAGATCCAGGGCCTGCGGCCCCTCGACCAGGAGTTCGCCCATGTCCGAAACGTCCCACAAAGCAGCGGCGTTCCGGCACGCGTGGTGTTCTTCCTTGATGCTAGTGAAATGCACCGGAAGAGCCCATCCCTCAAAATCGATGATCCTTCCTCCGTACTTCAGGTGGGTTTCGTACAGCGGTGTCTTTTTGAGTTCCTCTGCCACCTTCAGCCGTCACCTCCAAAGAATTCGCTCAGATTCTCGTGATCCCAGTTGAGTTAGTTCCCCACGGATGAAGGGTTTCCTTCCAAGCCTTTCATCAAACAAAGAAAGAAAGACAGGGAAACGTTGTCCCTGTCCTTTGTACCTGAGAGATTCCCCGTTGACCGCCGCGGCCGCTTTCCCGGGTTAACCCCTTTGGTGCCTACGAAACCTCACCCAAAACTCTGTGACCGTTCAAAGACGAGGCTTCAGGCTCTCCAGAGATGCGTCCGGCAACGGTGCTTTTGCCTGAGAGGTTCGGTTCAACGCCCTTTCTCCTTCGGCGCCCGGAAACTTCCGGGACTCTCCCGCTGCCATCATGCGCGCGCTATTCATCTTGTGTAAGAAGGCCCTCAACATGACTAGATTACTATATCGACGCGACGCTTTCCAGCCTGCCACGCGCATTTTCTCGCCTGAGAATCACAACGGGGGTTTGCTCCTCGCCGTTTCCCGCGGGATTGTCGATCATCATCCGCTCGATTTCGCGGGGCTCCGCGCCGTCTGAATGGCCGACGGCCCAAGCGATGCCGAGGTCATTGGCATCCACTATGGCGGCTCCAATTCCACTGCCCATCGCGCTCGCCATGCGGTTCGCCAGATCGTGGGCGTTCAAAGCCCCCATCACTACGTAGTAGTCGTAAGGAGGGATAGCGCCGGGGATATCGTCCACCTGGCCCGCCTGTGGGCCGCAAATCACGTAAAACCATCCGGACTTCCCTAATAAAGTGCCGACAGCCCCGATAACCGTGGCGAGCAACAGCCGTAATGTTCCGATCTCCTCAAGCACGGCCTGAACGGAAAGAGGGTTCGCCATAGGAGCGGAGGTGGCCCAGGGGCCGACCGGATGGCTTCTGCCTATCAGCTTGCCTACGGCCGACGCTGTGGCCGTTGGCGATACGGTGCCCTCCATAACCATGCGGCCCTCCATGACGGCGGCGACGCAAGATGAAAGCGTGACTATATCGCCTTCTCGGACCTTGTCGACCGCGTATTCCTTCACTCCGGAGACAGGGTCGTCGCCTTCGTGAAAGATGCGAGTACGCACGGGAATCTTTGTGACGTCCGGCATGTCGGGAATGTGGATTTTTCGGGGCGGAATCGGGGGCGGCGCGCCGAACCCAAAACGCTCGTAAGCCTCCCGTAAAGCGACACTCCTCTTGGAAGCCTCAAAACCCACTTCCAGCACTTCCTTCGCCCTTTCCCGGTCGCCGCGGTCAAGGTTCAGTTGGCATAACTCGAGAAAATCCTCATCCAAGAAGTTAGATGGGGTGATGGCAAAGTGCCTTTCCAAAGTCTCTTCCAGCCGCTCCTTATCGCCAAGATCCCGGTATAGGCGCCCCAGCCGCTTGAATAACACCCCCAAGGCGTATCGCCGTCTCGGATGCTTTTCGCACAACGGGTCTACCCGCCGGTAGATCGCGAGCGAAGCATCGTGATCGCCGAGGAAATACTCGCAAATGTCCGCCTCAAGGAAGCCGAACCAGACGGATTCCGGATTGAGTTCCGACATGGCGGACGCTACCTTGCGCGCCTCCTCGTACATGCCCTTGCGCATGTAAATGTTAACGAGATCCCTCCCTACCCTGGGGGAAGAAGTTTTCTTCCAGCTGGCCTCCGCGAGGACGAAAGCGTCTTCAAGCCTGCCCCGGTGAAGCATCCTCCATATGGCCCTGTGAACTGGGTATGCAGGTGACGTGTCTTTGGCAAACCGCTCGAACAGGGGCTCGGAAACAAAGCGCAAACTTAGGATGTCTAGGAGCCACGCTACCATCACCACAAAACCGGACACCGTAATCGCCTCTCTTTGGGCCAAAGCACTGTCGCCCGCTTACATTCTGGCTTGGATAAGATTGCCTGATTCATATCGTTTCAGCCCCGCCCGGAAAAGGGCGTAGCCGGCGAGATTGATGACAACAGGCGCGATGACGAGACTGACGAAGAAAAAGATGTTGAAGTTCCGGATCATCATGACCGGAATGGAGTTGATGAAAGCGGCCGGTACCACGGTGAAAAGGATAACTTTGATGGGGCCGTGAAAGATCGCGGACGGATACGTGGAAAAGTGTATAAGAGAGTTGTTCAACTGGCCCGCTATCCCTTCCGAGTTGCCGATGAAGAACGCCAAAGATCCCCCCAGCACGCTAAAGCCCACGAAGATCGCTCCCACAAAGACCCCGGATAGCAAAAACAGCAGCGCCTGGACGAACGTAGGACGGACCAAGGCGAAATACACGATGGGGCCGAACAACACGTCGCCTAACGCGGCGGATTGGACCTTGCTGGCCAGAACGTGTACCAGCACGTTTTTAGGGTACACCAGATAGAAGTCGAGATCGCCCGAAGCGATCGTCTTGGCGAGATTCAGAGCATTTCCGAAAACCCCGTGGCCAAGCCCGTATCCAAGAGCGCAAACTGCCCATAAGGTGATGATGTCGTACTTTCCCCAGCCTTGGACTACGGGAAATCTGGCAAAGTAGAGAAGCCAGAAGGTGAGCCACATCGCGTCGTTTAGGAACATGCCGAAAAGCCGGGCAATGAAAGCCGTCCTGTACTCCATTTCCATAGCTATATTGGCTTTCATGTACTCCCAAATGAAGGAGAGGTAGCGCCTAGCCGCCTTGAACACTGACGCGCCTCACTCCTTTCGAGTATAGAAGCGCAAGTGTGCCGCCCGATGCGACCAGCCACCCCGCCTGCCTTACCAGAAGAGTTAGCCACGAAGTGATGGAAAACATGAGAAAAGTCCTGACCGGCCCGTAGATGACGAGGCTTGTTGGGAGCGCTGAAGCCACCTTCCGCAAGGACTCGGGAAAAACTTCGAGCGGCAGCATCATCCCGCCGAAAATCATGAGCACCCGTGAATAGAGGAACCTGAACGCCCACGTATCTTCGGTCCAAAAGGCCAGGAGCCCAAGGCAGAACTGTATGCAGAAGTCCATCGAAAAGGCGACCGTCACCGCCGCGGCCCCGGCAAGCGACGATCCCACGCTAAAAGGGGGCGGCCCGACCGAAAGCCATGTCACCGAGCCTGCTATGGCAAAACTCGTGGCAAACCGCAAAACCGCCTCCGCCATGAACGCGGCGTAGTTCCAGACGGGATAACTGTAAGGTTTGTTTAGGGCGTAAGCCAAAGTGCCGGACTTCACTTCATCTTCAGTCGTCTGCGCTGCGTTCGGCCTGCCCATCGCGATACTCTCAGACAAGGCTAGATACCATATCATCTGGCGCACAGTGAACCCAGATATCTCGACGGATCCTTCCCAGCTATAAGTAGTTTTCCATAGTTGGACAAACACGAACATGATGACGACCAGGAACGACTGGCGTAGCACCATGTCCCCTAAGTAGACGGTTCTAGACAGCAGCGTGATCCTGAAAGCCTCGGTGTACTTGGCAAGCCGCCTGAGACCCATATCACCGCCTCTCGCTTTTTGGTGTAAATTGCCGCTATGATGTCTTCGAGTGGCGGGTCCTCGATAGATATGTCTTGTACCTCGCATCTTTTCAAGATGGCCGCTATGACGGGTTCAATGGCCTGTTTGTCCGTGTCCACTTCGAGTTTCAATCCGGTATCTTTGGCCTTAACCACCTTGACCCCTGGGATGTCCAAATCCATCGCCGGGCGCGCGAGCCTCAAATCAACGATCTTCTTGTGCAAGTAGCGGTATTTGAGATTCTTGACCTTATCGTCGAGCACCGTCAGGCCCTCGTTGATGATGATGACCCGGTCCGCCAGGTACTCTATATCCCCCACATCGTGGGACGTCAAAAATACCGTCATATTTTCCTGATCGTTCCATTTCTTGAGCGTCTGCCTTACGTTCTGCCTTGCTATGACGTCCAACCCAATGGTCGGCTCGTCCAAGAACACAACTTCCGGCTTGTGAAGAAGCGACGAGGCTATCTCGCATCGCATCCTCTGCCCTAAAGAGAGTTTCCGCACCGGTATCTTCATAAGCTCCGCGATTTCAAACGCTTCTATCAGAAAGTCTCTGCGTTTCAGGTAGTCCCCCTGGTCCATCTCGTAAATCTTCGAAAGGAGATTAAAGGTGTCTATGGGAGGCAAATGGTACCATAGCTGCGATTTCTGGCCAAACACAGAACCGATCCTAAATGACAACCTCTGGCGGTCTTTCCAGGGGACATAACCCAACACAGTCGCTTCTCCTGAAGTCGGGTGAAGAATCCCTGTGAGCATCTTGATGGTGGTGGACTTGCCCGCCCCGTTCGGCCCTATGAATGCGACGACTTCGCCTCGCTCCACCTCAAGATCAATGCCTTTTACGGCCTGCACTTCGAGTGTTTGGGGGTGGAAGACAGCGCGGAGCGATCCCCGGAACCCGGGTTCTTTTGTATTGGTCGTGAAAGTCTTTCGCAGGTCCCCGGTTCTTATGACCATGGTGACACCGCCCCCGCTTTTTCACACTCTAACTTGCTTCGAAGTCTATGTCAAAGAGAGCGAGATCCTTCGTATGCCGTATCCCGCAGCTTTGATACAATGCAAACGAGGTGCGGACAGATGCAAAGTCGACGGAAAAAGCTCGAAGCGATCTTCAACTTCGGCTTCATGGTGGCGGAGAATCCGTGGTTTGCGTTTCTCATCGGTTTCCTGGCGGGTCAGATCGATCGCGTCAACTTCGTTGAAGACCTAAAGGACGCCGAGATCGCGGTTAGGCTCTCCACTCGTCAGACTGCCGTTTGGCCGTCGGAGCCGTTCAGGGCCACTGTACGTGGCGTCACAATGCCCAACACATATACGCTGGTCAGGGCCATCGAAAGCGATAGCGCTCCGATATGCGTCCGGCTGGATTTCGACAAACGCGATGAGGCCCCGTGGTATCAGGGTGTGGCCTTGCCTTCCGCCGCCTACGTTAAGGGAGTAAATGAGACTTCCCAAGAAGAATCGGAGGCATTATGGAAAGAGATGGACCACACCCTCGACATATACCGCCAATGCAGGGATCTGCTCAAAGATGGTGACCCCGAACGCAAGGCGGAACTCAAATACATAATGAAAACGGCCGAGTCGGAAAT
>CAZMEF010000047.1:0-4753 GCA_964565305.1 uncultured Eubacteriales bacterium
TGCCTGATGAACGGTTATTTGCTTGTGCCCTGGTAGTTGGCGATCAGACCTTCGATCTGACCCGAAAGCCAAGTTCCCTGGTTGTTTAGTTTGGTGAGCAGAACTTCGAGAGCGCTGAACTGCCTGTGGAGAGTAGCCAATCGGGCATCTATGAAGCGCTGTTTAGCCTCGATCTGGCGGGAAAGCTGCTTGTCCTCGGCTTCCAGCTGCTGCTTGCGAATGGGAAGATAACCATCTGACGCCGAATATCTCCTCACCGTCGCCGCAAGGTCTCTCAGAAACCCAGTACCTTGCCCGTTTTCGACCCCAAGGAGGGCAGCGACGCCTTCCCTGTCGGCGGCCAGGGCTTCCTTCAGTTTGGCTTCGTCAAGCGTCAACTTACCGTCTCTTGAGAACGACCCGATGGCCCCTGTACTTATGCCGATCTGTCCAACGTGTCTAAGAGAAGCGTCTTCGGAGCCAAAACGTTTTTGAATCGAACCCCGAACATCGGCCAACATCCTCTGCAGCATGGAATCGCCAAACAACAACCCGCCTACCTTCTTGTCGGCATCCCACGAAGAGAGTTTGGCGACGGAGTCGAGCAAAGAGTTGTATTCGCTTACGAAAGCCTTGATGCCTTCGACCACTGCCTGATCATCGTATCGGACTTCTACACTCGAAAAACCGCCCATCCCCGTCAGCGGATTGACGGCCGAGTTGAGCGTGAGTGTGACGCCGGATATGGCATCGTTGACGATATTCTCGCTTCTCACGAAGGCGACGCCGTTGATGGTGAAGTGAGCATCGGCCGCCGCCCTGCTTTGGTTCAGCTGGCCATTCTCCTCTTTTACCCCGAGTTGGCTCCAGATGGCGTCGTCGCCGAATGACATTTGGCCTGAGGTGCCGGTTTTCGCCGACGTCAACACTAGACGGAAATCCCCTTCAGACACTTGAAGCACTGCCGCGGTGGCCCCGACGCCGCCAGCTCCGTTTATTTTGGAAGCCAACGTAGAAATTGTGTCGGTCTCATCTACGGTAATGGTCTGCCCGTTCAGTGTCACGTCGCCTGACAAGCCGAGCGTCTGGTCCGTGGAGCTGTAGGCAGCCGAGATCACGACTTGGCTCTTGGCCAAAGTCGATACTTCGACCTCGTAGGTCCCCGACATGGCGGACAGAGACGACCCGACGGATAGAACGGAAGGATCGCTTGCGATGGCGGTTTTTTGGCTGAAACCCGTAACGCTCAAGAGAGGCGTAGTCTTGGAAAGCAGTTCGTCGAGCTTGCTCTTTATCGAGTCCCACGCTGCCTTCTTCTGCGTGAGCGACGTCTGCCTGTTCTGGAGGACCACGAGAGGCAACCGTTCTACTTTCATCAGTTCGGTTATGATGGTTTCGGTATCAAGACCGGAGACGCCCAAGGTAATTCCTGAGGCCACCTGAGGTCCCTCCTTCGCTAACGGAATTGCAAGATTGGCACATCAAGGTGTTTATCGGAAAGACCTGTGTCAAAGGTGAGATGTGGTGGTTACTCTTTCTTGCCTACTTCTTCTTTGAGGGCGGCAAAATCGAAGGCGGGGTCTTTGGCCAGGTCCATTTCCTCGATGACCTCACGGAGCACTTCTTCTCGAAGGACCTTAACGCCAGAAGGAGCGGAAATGCCCAGCTTGACGAGAGATTTGGCGCCATGCCCGCGGATCTCCGTCACGGTGACGGTCACGTCATCACCGATTTTTATGGCTTGCCCCTTTTTGCGGGTCAGCACAAGCATACCTTAGCCGATCCTCCTGAGATACTTCTCCAGGTGTGAGAACACGTAATGCTTTGTACTATACTCGGCGGACCCCACTATAACCTGCTTCCCCAGACGTTTCGAAGGGTTCACAAGCAAAGGCGCCTGCAAGTTGGCGGTCATTTTCCTCGCGTCCGGGGGAACTGTAATGATAGATAGCATAATCAGGTCGCAAGGTGATTCCTGGCCGAGCCCCGCCAGATCCGAAGACACGAATTCGGGACAATAACCTTCGAAAATGTCCGATGGCGACAAAGCCAAAAACCCCAGTGAGGGTTCGTCAACCGATTGAAGCCAACAAAGCGCACCTTCCACCGTGAAGGAATCTAGCACGACGTAGTTCTTGTAATCATTGAAGCCCACCAGCCCGTCCGGAAAGTGCACTATTTTAGACTGGTCCACCTCGACCGTCCCAAACCTTTTTGTTTCAACCCTCACACGGGAAACCCCCTTGACGCGAATTCGCCCGCTCTACCTCAGATAGTCCAACAGAGTCGGTTGGATCAGCCTTGCGCCGACCCCAAGCGCCGCCTCGTATGCGGCCTCCGCCGACCTCAAGTTCACAAGCAGCTGTGTAAGGTCAACGTCCTCTGCGTCGGAAAGAAGTCGCCGGTATTCGATATCGAGAGACGTCATCTTTCCATCCAACATCTCGAGCCTGTTCATCCTGGCGCCGTTTGCTGCCCTGTGAGACAAGACCTGGTCCATCGAGGACGTTAGGACGGTCAACGAATCTTGCAGTTCAGACAGGCTGGAATCCTTAAGCTGCGTCTCTAGAGCAGTAAGGTCGTTCCCGATTTTCGATAGCAGATCTCTTAACCCATCGACATCATCAATGGCCATGTCTAGCCCCGGACCTACTCTCCACACCGGCAAAGTGCCTTGAAAAATGAGCCTTCCCTCCATGGACCTTTGGGAGATACTGAGAATTTCCTCCCTCAGCTGCACGATCTCCATAGCGGTGTGAGCCCTCGCGTCATCAGGAGTGGCCGCGTTGGCCGCCGCAAGGGTGAGTTCGTGGGCGCGGTTAAGTATCTTAGTCGTATCATCAAGAGCCTGTTCGATCTGGGACATCCAGGTGGAAGCCCTTTGCGCGTTTCTGAGAAACTGCTCGTTGATACTGATATGATGCCGGAGCGCTATCGAGCGCTCGACTCCTATAGGGTCATCCTGGGGTCTCACGAATAGCTTCCCGGTGGTCAGCTGATCTTGAAGTCTCGCCAGGCGCGATTCGCTGGTTTCAAGACTGTAGAGGTAGTTCCTTTGCACTGTCATGTCGGTGATCCTCAAGGCCGTGACCCTCTTTCCGGCTATCTGCCTGCTGTTCCCATGCGGTTGATAATAGTATCGATCATCTCGTCCGCTACGGTGATAAGCCTGCTGGCGGCGGTGAAAGCGTGTTGTTGTCGAACGAGCGTCGCCACTTCCTCGTCGATGGATACACCGCTCACGGCGTCGCGCCTGTTTTGCAGCTCCTTGACCAAAAGGTTCTCCAGCCCGAGCCCGCTTTCCATCTTCTGTCCAATGGTCCCGAGACGGCCTACTATCGCCGACCAGGTGTCGTTGAAGGTTGGCTCAGCCCCGCTTCTGTCGCCTTCAAGAAGGTCCGCTATCCTCAAAGCGATCGACCCATCCAAAGGATCTCCCGCCGTTCCGGAAGCGCAGATCGCCCGGGGATCGGCGATGATCGCTTGCGATACACTAACGGTGCCCAGGTAGTCGTTTCCGTCAAACTCGAAGAAAGCCCCCGCGCTTCCTTCTATCGGGTGGCCTTCCGCATGGATCTCATTCACGCCGTCAACTATCGACCGGAGCAACCCTTCCAGCTCAGACCGGAATCCGCTGATGATCTCGTCTCTCGCTTGCCGATACCCTGCCAAACGCCCACCGACCGCCGGAATGACGACATGCTCGCCTGGAGAACTGACCCACCGGAATTCGGCCCCGCCGGAGTTATACGAGACGGCAAGTTCATACGCCTGATTCCCGTCCACAAGCGGGAACCCGTTCACGGCGACTCTCACAGATTGACCGTCTGATATATGAGACACGGTGGCACCGGTCAGTTCGCAGAGCTCATCCAAGAGCAGGTCTCGTCTGTCCAACAGATCTGAACCCGGGTCACCCCTTGAAAGCGCGCGCGAGATCTCGACGTTGAGTTCGGCTATCCGGTGACTCAGGATGTTCACCCGCCGAACCGCGGTGTCGATTCCCGCCTCCACATCAACTTCAAGAGCGTCTATCTGCGTATCGAGATGTCTGAACATATCGACCAAGGACCTGCCGCGTTCCATAACTTGCGCCCTCGCGCTGGCGGAATTGGCATCAACCGAAAGGTCGTGCCACGCGGACCAGAACTGGTCGAGAGCCACCCGCAGGCTACCGTCTGAAGGTTCCGAGGCGACAACCTGAAGGTGCTCGATGACATCGACGCCCACCGCAAACGTGGCTCTTTTCGCGGATTCAGATCTCAACACAGAGTCAATGAACTGATCCCTGGTTCTACGAATATCTGTGATCTTGACGCCCGCGCCGGATACTTTGGCAAGCCGCTGAATTATCGGCTCCAGGACGGCCTCTTGACGAGAATAACCGGGCGTCGCGGCGTTGGCGACGTTATGGCTCGTCACATCCATTGTCCGCTTAGCGGCAATGAGCGCTGATCTGCCTATTTCGAAGATTGAGAACGTCGACATTTGCTTTCGCCTCCGTGCACTACGATCGGCGGTCAAACACCAAGGAGCCGATTGGGGCTTTCCCATCGTAACCGGCTTGGGGCATGACAAGACGCAAACCGTGCTGGATGATGTTCAGCGAGGACTTTATAAGAACCTGATTGGCTTCGTTCACTTCTCGAAGGCAAATCGCGCGTTCCCGGACCGCGTCGCGCAAAAGTTCTTCATCTGCGCCGCCTGACATACTTTCCCCCGAACAAGCAAGAAGCTGAACTCTCTCCCGTTCGTAGAGGTTCAGCTTCCCTGA
>CAZMEF010000047.1:4763-9882 GCA_964565305.1 uncultured Eubacteriales bacterium
AACCCCTGTTCCTCAAGCACTATCTGTTCCAGCCTGGGGATGTCCCCGCGAATTAGGACCTGCTGCTTTTCCTTAGCCAGATCTACCAGTCCCTCCAGCACCGGGACCATTTCGAACAATATGTAACTAGAATCATGAGAAGTCGCCATTTTAGCACCGCCTATGGGTGGCAGGCTTTATCTATCTGATCTTGTCAGCCAACATCCTGCCGAGCATTTTGTCCGCCACGTCTTCCGGGTCGATCTTGTACTTGCCTTCCTTAATGGCTTTGGACAACTCCAAAACCCGCTCAGAACGCACCTCAGGCGCCTGCGCCACCGAATCCCTGACGCGCTCCAGATCAGCCTGGTTGAAGGACAGTTTGATGCTGTCAGAGGACTTGGCCGAATCCGGCGCGGGACCCTTTGGGGTGGTCCCAAGCGCACTTTGTGCTTTGTACACCCGAATGACTTGTCCGATCTGCGCTCTTGAGATCCTCACGTCCGCATCACCTTTCCAAAATGACAATCGCTGTCTAAGGGATCATCGAAAGACTGAGTGCTCGCGTTTAGCTTCTAAACGCCCCATATGGGCACTACGGCCTTAGTTTGTTTATCATATCACCTGAGTACATTCGCTGCCGTGGGTCTTCCGCCTTGCCGCTCGCCTTCGGATCCACGTACTGCATTTTTCCCAAACATTCGTGACATAGACCGCCCGAGATCACGGGCCTCTTGCATATCGCGCAACGCGGGACGTCTTCGTTTCTTGTGATCCCTTCCAACAGGCCGCGGCGCAAAAAGTCGGCAATTATCTCAGAAGGCACGCCGGTATCCCGGCTCGCTTCCGAGAGTGCGGCGAGCGGATGCTCCCGCAGATAGACCCTGAGGATCTCATACTCCTCTTCCTCTTTGTCATGGCATTCTTTGCAGATTGGAAGCCCGGTGAACGTATAGATCTTGCCGCATCTACGACAGTTGCGCAGTTCAGGAAAAACGGTCTTCGCCAACCCGATCACCCCGCAAATCTAGCGATGTATTGTTCTCGCCGCTGTTGTCGCGAAAACTGACGAAGCTCCCATGCCCATGAGTGCGGTGGCCGCCTCATCGAGCGTGGCGCCCGTAGTCATCACGTCGTCCACCAAGAGGATTCTCGCTCCGATCACGGAGTCTGCCGCGCCTCGGCTCCAGGCACTCATGGAACCACGAATATTCCTCAACCTCATATTTCGATCAAGCCCGGCTTGATGTAGAGTCCTTTTCTCTCTCCGAAGAACAGAACGCGCTGGCAGGCCCAAGACCCTGCCTACTTCGGCGGCCAGATCGGAAGCCTGGTTGAAGCCGCGGCGGCGCCGGCCCACGGGGTCAAGAGGGACGGGCACGACCAAATCACACGGAAGGAACTCCGCCGCCGCGCGGGCGATGAGACTTCCCAGCGGGCGAGACAGGTGGCGCTCGCCATCATACTTCAGCCGCAGTATGGCGTTCTTGAGCCCGCCGCTGTATAGCCCCGCCGAACGGTGGGATTCGAAGACATGATAAGTGGAAGCACAATCCGAACAACGTTCGACCGTGCCCCGGACAGGCAACCCGCAGAACCGGCAAACCTTTGCCATCGTAATTGACATGGCAAGAACACAGGACCTGCAGACCCCGGGCACATCCGGGGCGACATTTTGGGAAGAAAGCGGCGCATTGCATAGAGCACAATTACGCGGGATTCCCCACACCAGATAGGAAAAGCCATCTAGCAGAGCACTTAAGGGGATGTCGGGCGAAGCGATCACCTCCAAGGCCTAGCTAAGCGGAAAACTCGCTAGAGTACAAGAACCTGATCGGGCACCTCATCCTCGCTCGCGACGGCGCCAAGCCCATCGCGGGCCAACAAACGCGCCATGACTAGGGATTCTCTTGTTGGCCGCTCCAAGACTATTGAGATAGAAGCGCACTCCAAGGAGGGGCCCCAGAAACCCCATCGCAGTCGCCTCACAGCCCATTCCAGGAGATGCGGCTGATCCCTTACAACGACAAGCACCGTAGCGACACGAGGATGGAAGCGCGAGGCCCGAAGACGGCTTATTTCCAATATACACCAGGTAAAGATGAACAGCAACGGGATCTTGTGAAACGAGATCAAGACAACTCCCCCCGGCACAACATATGTCCCGGGGGGAGGAACCGCTCAGGATCGGAGCAGGGGAGAATCTACACGTGTTTCAGCAAAGTATCCTTCAAATCGAGTCTTTCCCACGGCAGGTCGAGATCCTCTCGTCCGAAGTGGCCGTAGGTTGACACCTGGAGATAGATGGGCCTCCTCATGTCGAACCTTTCGATGATCGCCGCCGGGCGAAAGTCGAAACATTTGTCGATAGCCGATAAGAGCGCGTCTTCCGATACTTTCGCCGTGCCCTGGGTGTCAACGCAGAGAGCCACAGGCTTCGCCACGCCTATGACGTACGACGCCTGAATCTCACACTCTTTGGCCAACCCCGCCGCGACGATGTTCTTGGCGACATACCGGGCGGCATAGGCCGCTGAACGGTCGACTTTGGTCGGGTCTTTGCCGGAGAATGAGCCGCCCCCGTGCCGCGCGAACCCCCCGTACGTGTCTGCGATAATCTTGCGGCCGGAAAGACCGCTGTCGCCTTGGGGCCCGCCGACGACGAATCTTCCTGTGGCGTTCACAAGTATCTTCGTGCCCGAATCGATCATGCCCGCGGGAATCGTCTTTTCGATGACGTGGGCGATCACATCGCGCCGAACTGTTTCTAGTGTGGTCTTCGGGGCGTGCTGGGCGGAGATGACAAGGGTGTCGATCCTCACGGGTACTCCGTCCATGTATTCCATGGTAACTTGCGTCTTCCCGTCCGGCCTGAGATACGGAAGGGCACCTTCATGGCGAACTTCGGCAAGCTTGCGGGCCAACTTGTTCGCAAGGAAGATTGGCGTAGGCATAAACGCCGAGGTCTCATCGCAAGCATATCCGAACATCATACCCTGGTCTCCGGCGCCAAGGGTATCGCCCATGCGACCTTCTTTTGACTCCAAAGACTTGTTAACGCCAAGAGCTATATCCGGAGACTGTTCCTCGATAGCCGTCAGAACTGCGCAGGTGTCGGCATCGAACCCGTACTTTGCGCGGGTGTAGCCTATTCTACGGAGCGTCTCACGGACTGTGAGCGGCATGTCAACGTAGCAGTTGGTCGAGATCTCGCCTGCCACGAGGACGAAGCCGGTCTTGACGACACACTCACACGCCACGCGAGCCAACGGATCTTTGGCCAGTATGGCGTCTAGAATCGCGTCTGTTATCTGGTCCGCCACCTTGTCGGGATGGCCTTCCGTAACAGATTCAGATGTAAAAAACTTCCGGCCCTCTCCAATAGTAGGCAAGGCCAAACCTCCTTAAAAGGTGAGGTGAACCAGCAGATTGGATGTTAACACCCAAAGCAAAATCCTGTCAATTTGGCACCGCGAAGGCGATGGTGGCGTGAGCAGCTTCGTCTGCCCCCACGAAAGCCGAACCTTGTGCCCGCCCCACGCCCCGGCGCATGGCGCCCAGGGTGACCTCAGCCCTCAAAGTCTCCCCTGGCCAGACCGGCCTCTTGAATCGAGTCGATTCTATGCCTGCGAGCAGCGCTATCTTGCCCTTCATGTCCTCCAGAGAGAGAAGTGCCAACGCGCCTACCTGCGCAAGCATTTCGACTATGATGACACCCGGCAGAATGGGCTTCTGGGGGAAATGACCCTTAAACAACGGCAAATCAGCTGGCACGTCGTACTCTGCCACCACTTTGCCCCCCGGAACCATGGAAATGATCCGGCTCACAAACAAAAACGGCGATCGATGCGGCAATATCGACTCGATCGCGTCTTTCATCTTTTCGCTATCCACGTTCAATCTGCTCATCCCCTGAGATTATCTCGTGGGGTACTTCGCCACCTGTTGGTAAATAACCTTCGCCAGACCTATGCCGCCCGAATCGGCCCATTTTCTCCCCATTGCCTGCTCACCTATGATATCCCATCCCCCGAGATCGACTCCTGCGGACTTAGACATCTCTTTCCACAGCATGGACAGAAAAACCGCTTCAAAATCTTTGCACGCCTTCATGGTCTCTTGATCGGTCTTGCTCGGGTCTGACGTTTCTGTGGCAGAACGAAGTCGGAAGGCTACCCGATCCTCGGAGCCCGCGGGAGCGATGTACACCCGAATCACCTCGTCACTAGTTTCTCACGTTGTTTGCTATGGCCCACATTTGATCGGCTGTTTCCACCGCTTTCGAGTTCAATTCGAAGGCGCGCTGGGCCACGATCAAGTTCACCATTTCCGAAACGATGTCCACGTTGGAAGTCTCAAGATACGAGCCCCTGAGAATCCCGGCGCCGTCTGAACCGGGTGTGAACTCAGCCGCCTCGCCTGAGGCACGGGTGGCAAGGTACAGATTGCCCCCTATGGCATCAAGTCCGGACGGGTTCTGGAACAGCGAAAGGGTGAGCGTCCCGAACACCTGAAATGTGCCGTTCGTTACCCCGATAACGGAACCGTCCTCCAAGATAGCCAGTTCGGTGGCCCCCGCGGGGATCTGAATACCCTCCCCCGACGAGACGCGATACCCGGCCGACGTAACCAGATGTCCTTCCCCGTCCAACCTGAAGGAGCCGTCCCGGGTGTACGCCTGCCCACGGGACGTCTCGACGGCAAACAGGCCCTCGCCTTCTATGGCGACGTTCAGCGGGTCTCCCGTCTGCTCGATATTGCCCTGACTCCACATACGCTGGGTGGCTACTGTACGCGAACCGTTACCGACCGACGCTTGCGCGTCCAGCCCCATGGGAATATTGGCGTAGAAGAGGTCTTGAAATTGGACTCGTTGCTTCTTAAACCCCGTTGTGTTGATGTTGGCCAAGTTATTTGAAACCGTATCTATCAACAACTGCTGGGAGGCCATCCCTGTGGCTCCCGACCAAAGCGCCCTAAGCATCTAAATCACAACCCCTTATTGTTCTTCCTAGACTGAACCTACACGGTTAATGGCCCGCTCAAGCGCCTCGTCTTCCGCTTTAATGGCGCGTTGAGCGGCCTCGTACGAACGCATCGACTGGATCAAACCGATCATTTCGGCGACCGGATCGACCGA
>CAZMEF010000048.1:0-1246 GCA_964565305.1 uncultured Eubacteriales bacterium
TCGGAAGCTGACCTCGATTCAATCTGTCATCAGCAGCGCTACACCGACATGGGGCTGGTGGTGGCTCAGGGTTCCGACGGCCCCGCCTTGCCCATGAACTGGCTCTTGGGTCTGCAATACCAGGTCACCAGACTGAACAGGGCCGGCCAACTCTGCGCGCCTGAACTCCGGTGTAGACTCAGTGACGCTATCCGCATGTATACCGTCAACGGCGCTCACCAGGAGCATATGGAAGATATGATGGGCTCCATCGAGGTGAACAAGCTGGCGGATTTTCAGGTGCTCGATCGAGATCTGTTTTCCATACCGCCCGAGGAGATCGGGCAGGCGAAGGTTCTCATGACTATTTCCGGGGGGAAAGTCGTCTTCGAGGCCTAGACGGCCCGGTTGACGCTGTCCGCAGCTCGAACTCAAAAGAGGGGGATTACCGTGGGAAAAATGTACAAAGTGAAGATTACGGTCCTGCAAAAGGACTGCTATCCTGAGCTCGCAAAGAAGTACTTGGCAGAGCCCGAAAAGTTCGAGGCTTGCCCGGTATTCCAAGAAGGTCAGGTCTTCGAGGCAGGGGGCTTTTTGTCGTGCCCCGAAGGCTTCTGCGCGGAAGCCTGGCAGAATCTGTGGCCCTACTGCCTCGCCATCAGCCGGGGCGGGACGTTCGCTCCTTACACGAAAGAGCAAAATAAGTGGGTCGCGTGCTGTACTGACGGCTTGCGGCCCGTCTCCTTTTTGATCGAACGAGGAGACGAAATGGAGTTCTAGGGCACCAACCCATAGACTGACAATTTACAATGAGACGAATTAGTTCTATAACCGTAATAAAACAGTCGGCGGAGGCGGGCGGATGAGTGTAGCAAAACCGGCACTGGAGTACATCGACAGAATTAGGGTTCAGCTAGACATGAAGAGGTCCGCAAAAGCCCTCAAGCGTATGGCCAAGTACAGCAAGCCTTACCTCGGCTTTGTGTTCTTGATAGTGCTAATTTCGCTAATACGCTCGTGGCTTTTCACTTTGGAACCTTTGTACACATCAAGGATCATCGACACTGTGATAGTGAACAAAGATCACGATCTTCTTGCGGGGCTACTGCTTCGGATCTTCTTAGCCGTGGCCGGGTTCGGGTTGGCCAACCTCGGCGTGGTCTTCTTGAACGGCTATATGGCTAAGCGAATGATCAGAGATATACGTTCTGACTACTACCGGTCGCTCCAAGAGAAGTCCTTTGATTTTCACGATTCCGCCGCCGTG
>CAZMEF010000048.1:1256-1534 GCA_964565305.1 uncultured Eubacteriales bacterium
GACGGGTTCTTCGCGCAGGCTGTGGGAACCGTGTTCGATGCCGTATTCACGTCGGTCACCGTGTTCGGAGTGATGTTTTCGATAAATAGGACCATGAGTCTCATGGCCCTATTTCCGATCATGCTCACCTTCTACTTCAACGTGGGGCTTTTCACTAGGACTATGCCGCTGTTTCGGAAGATGCAACTCATCTTGGGGCGCATAGGCGCGTACATCCAGCAGAACATCATCGGAATGAAGAACGTCCGCATTTTTGGTCGCGAAGTGGAAATGGAAGA
>CAZMEF010000048.1:1564-6208 GCA_964565305.1 uncultured Eubacteriales bacterium
TAGGTATGTCGACACGGCTATCGGTGCAGGTAGGGTGCAGTCGATTTACTCCCCTGCCGCTGAGGCGGCCCTGGCTTTTGGCGTCACGCTCATGTACGTGTATGGCGCCAACGTCATTCTCTCTCCGGCGGCCCTGCTTACTATAGGAGATCTGATCCTGTTCACCCGCTATATGCGCAGAATGACAAACCCTCTGAAAATGGTCAGCATGGTCATCGGCCAATGGGTCAACGCGTCGGCCGGTTTTGAGCGGGTGACGGAGGTCATCGATGTCAAACCCGCGGTCGCCGATACCCCGGATGCCGGCGACATCAGAATAGGTCGCGGCGAAGTCGAACTGAAGCACGTCAACTTCGGATACGTGCCGGAAAACCTCGTGCTATCGGACATAAGTCTAGTGGCGAAACCGGGTGAAAAGATCGCCATACTGGGGGCGACCGGTTCAGGAAAATCCTCTCTCATCTTCCTTTTGGCCAGGTTTTATGACCCCGTAAGCGGCTCCATCACGATCGATGGAGTCGACATAAAACGCTTCAAGTTATCGTCGCTGCGACAGCAGCTAGGGATGGTCTTGCAGGATGTTTTCCTGTTCGCCGGCACCATCAAGGATAATATCGCTTTCGGAAAGCCGGGGGCCACCCTTGAAGAGGTGATAAAGGCGGCCAAGCTCGCCCGCATACACGACTTCGTCGACGCCCTTCCGGAGAAATACGACACCATGATAGGCGAAAGGGGCATTACACTTTCGGGCGGCCAAAAACAAAGACTCACCATAGCTCGCGCGTTGATTACGGACCCGAGGATATTGGTCCTAGACGATTCCCTGTCTTTTGTGGACGCGAAGACGGAGCATGAGATACAAGAGGCGGTCGAAGACGCGATGGTGGGCAGGACGACGTTCATGATCGCCCAGCGTCTCTCCACCATTAAGAACGCGGACAGGATATTGGTTTTGGATAACGGTCGTGTAGTCGAGTTTGGAAGCCATGACGAACTTATGTCTAGTGACGGCATCTACAAACGGATTTACGAGACTCAATTCCTTGAAGGAGAACCTGAAAAGATCCTGAGGAGAGCGGTCCAGATTGGCTAAACGATTCAACGATTTTTCCACTAAGTCCGAGGAGTCTCGCCGGCGGAGTGCCTCGGATGTCGCCCTGTTAACCAGGGTCTATCACTACGCCAAAGACCGGAAAAGGAACTTGGCTATCGGTTTGTCTTGTGTCGCTCTTACAGGGATTACTTCACTTGTTATCCCCTACCTTCACTTAGTGGCGATCGACCGGATCATAACTCCGGGGAATTTCGCCGGCTTCAAATGGTGGTTGCCTATCTTCGTGGCGGTCGCCGGCGCGCATTACCTGGTTCAATATATCCAGATATTTGAGATGCGCGTCGTCGGCGAAAGCGTGGTCGCGGAAATGCGCGACGACATGATGAGGAAGCTTCAAAGGATTTCGCTTAGGTATTTTTCCGAAGGCGAAATCGGAAGGATACTTTCGAGGCCTGTGAACGACGCGAACATCGTCCGCATTTTCATAAGGCAAGGCTTGTCTGTCATCGTTCAAGACATATCACAGATTCTAGGCGCACTAGTGATCATCTTTTTCATCAACGCGCGTTTGGCGGCGTTGGCGGTTTCGGTCCTTCCCCTGGCGTTCATAACTGCTTGGATGCTGGGCAAAGTGTCCAGAAAATACTACAGAAGGGTGCTTACGTACACTTCGGGGATGGTGGCCAAGATTCAGGAGAACTTGGCCGGAATCAAGGTCATTAAGGCGTACACGCAGGAACAAAGAGCGGAGAGGGATTTTGAGAAAGCGCAACAGAAAGTCCTTTCCACTAGCATTCAGACCGTAGCTATCTCAGCCTCCTATCAGCCGGTCGTCCTTTTGATGAGGATCGTGGGAACTCTTCTCATCCTGTACTACGGCGCGCTCATGGCCATGAAAGGCGAGATCACCATAGGGATACTGGTCGCCTTCACCGAGTACCAGTTCCAATACTTTCAGCCCCTTCTCACCTTGATCCAATCGTACGATCAGTATCAGTCGTCAATGTCCGCCATCGAGCGCATGTTCGACCTCATCGATACCGAAGTGGAGATCCCGGAACCCGACGAGAAAAAGGCGGTACGGATCTCGGGGATTAAGGAAGTGAAATTCGAGAACGTCACCTTCGGCTACGACGCGGACATACCGGTTATTCACAGCGTGGACTTCACAATAGGGACGGACCAGAAGTTCGCTTTCGTCGGCCCCACGGGGGCGGGCAAAAGCACTATCGTTAACCTGATTTCCAAGTTTTACGTACCGCTTGAAGGGACCATAACTGTGAACGGCCACGACGTGAGGGACATAACTACCGACTCCTTGCGGAGCCATATGAGCATAGTGTTGCAGGATTCATTCTTGTTTCCTATGAGCGTCAAGGACAACATTCGGTACGGCAAACCCGACGCCACGGACGAGGAGATAACGCTTGCGGCCGCGAAAGTGGGCGCCGACAGGTTCATCAAAAGGCTGCCCGGCGGGTACGACTACGTCATCAAGGAGAATTCCTCTAACATTTCCATCGGTCAGAGGCAGTTGATCAGCTTCGCGAGGACCCTCCTGATGAACCCCGACCTGTTGATACTCGATGAGGCCACTTCGAGCATAGATCCGTACACAGAACTGGTCATTCAGGATGCCCTCAGGAACCTCCTTGAAAACAGAATGGCCATCATAATTGCCCACAGGCTTTCGACCATAAGGCTTTGCGATCAGATCTTGGTCATTGATCAGGGCAGGGTCGTGGAGCGGGGAGCCCATGCGGAGCTCATGTCCAAAGGCGGCCTTTACTCTTCGTTCTACAAGATGCAGTTCAAAGAAGAGCGGGGGATCTCTGAGGAAACCGCTTCAGGAGCGGGCGGGTCGCGTGACCTCAAGGAGTTAGGGGTGCCCGCACCGGGTACTGCCGGCTCTTGAGGTTAGCAATAATATGCAGTCCGCGATGCGGGATAAGCCACATCACAACGGGACAAAACGGGCGATTAGCACCGCATTGGTTTTGACACTGTCCGGCCCTTCAGGCATAAAAATCAAGTTACCAATGAAAGGTCGACTTCATTGGCAGGAATATGGCCCGGCCCCGCCGAAAACTCGCGTTATCCGCCACAAGTGGTGTGGCGTCCCACAATGCGTGGTAGGCAAACCCTTCTATCGCACGCGCGGCGATTTCGCGCAAATACAGATAAGGAGAGAGAGACGTGAAAAAAGGCTTGGTACTAGTCATCGTGTGCGCGATGTTAGCCGGCGTTTTGGCCGCTTGCACGCCCGCAGCACCTATCGAGAAGCCTGACTCTGGCACGACGGAAAGCGTTTTTCGGTACGGGTTTAACTACTGGTGGCCGGATACGAGGAACCCTCTAACCTACTCGTACGCCATTACGTCCACCATCTATCTGAACCCGATGTATGAGCCCTTAGTGGGCATAGATCTCAACAACGAATGGTTCCCCATGCTGGCCACAGATTGGTCGGTTTCCGACGATGGCTTGAGATGGACGTTCAATCTGCGTCAGGGCGTCAAGTGGCATGACGGGGAGACCTTCGACGCGGATGACGTGGTGTACACTTACAAGACCATCATCGACAACAAGCTGAGCAGGTACACAGACGTCAAGGCTTTTGTCGAAGTGAACAAGCTTGACCAGTACAAGGTGGAACTGGTCACCGAGGTCCCGAAAGCCGATATCGTCAGCGCGTTTACCAATATCGTACCGGAGCACGTTTTCAGCCAGTTTGCCACCAAGGACGAGTTGGCTGCGTTCGAGAATCCTCAGCCTGTCGGCACCGGCCCATTCAAGTTCGTCAGCGACTCTCAGGACCAGTACGTCGAGTACGCGGCCTACGATGAGTACTGGAACGGAAGGCCGGGCATCGACAAGCTTCTGTTCGTCGTCTACACCAACGACGACACCATGTATCAGGCGTTGGCGGCAGGCGAGATCGACTACTGCGGCATCCAGGCCAACCAAGAGGAAGCGGCGAAACAGGTTTCCAACATCACCGCCCTCCGCTCGGCCGGCGCCACGTTCTACGAACTCGGATTCAACTGCTGGAGCGACCCCAACGATCGAACCAAGCCCCACCCGGATAGCAAGGGCAATCCCCTGGTGTTGGATAAGACCATTCGCCAGGCTATGGACTACGCGATAGACTACGACAGAATCGTGGAATACGCTTTGGGCGGCTTGGGGACAGTCGAAAAGAGCATCGTGCCCAAGTTCAACACCAGATGGTGGGTGGACCTTTCAAAGAACCCGAACTACCGGGATTACGATCCCCAAAAGGCCATGGATCTGCTAGAGAGCGCCGGTTACAAAGACCGCGACGGTGATGGAGTCCGGGAAGACTCCAAGGGCAACAAGTTGGATTTCCGCTTCTCGATCATAGAGACGGACTATCGCGATCAGTCACTGATAATCCAGCAGAACCTTAGAGATGTCGGAATCAACGTGGAGATCGACTTCGTGGACTCCGGCCGGTTGGGTGAGATAATCGACGATCAGGGATTTGACACCGACATGTATATCTGGGGTTGGAGCCCCGGAAACCTCGATCCCAGCTACAGCCTGTCTGTTATCTCTACCGAACAGAT
>CAZMEF010000048.1:6308-9790 GCA_964565305.1 uncultured Eubacteriales bacterium
ATTCTTCGGGCGGGCGTCTGGGGGACACCCCAGGCGCCCTACCCGCGAAGAAGGGGGTGATTTCGTAGTGAGCTTCAGGTACTTCCTGAGAAGACTGCAGTACACTGTGTTCGTCTTCCTGTTTGTCGTCACGCTCAACTTCTTCCTGTTTCGCCTGATTCCAGGGGATCCTTTAGCCATGCTTTCGCGGGAGTTGGTGTCAGATCCGGAGGTCCGGGCCACCATTGAGCATATTTACGGATTAGACAAGCCTTTGTACGTTCAGTACTTCGACTACATGAAGTCGATGGTGACCTTCGACTTTGGAAATTCCTTTCAGTACCGGCAGCCGGTGTGGCCGCTGTTGAAGCAGAAAATCGGGCACTCGATGGTGCTCGGAGTGGCGGCGGTCCCCATAGGAATTGCCCTCGGGCTGTTCGGCGGCATTGTGGCTGCCTCCCGACGGGGCAAAAGGCTGGACCTGATATTGACTTCGACCACAATGCTTCTGTACGCCATACCGACTTTTTGGCTTGGCATGATATTCCTTATGGTGTTTGGCGTGAAGCTCGGATGGGCTCCTTTCAACGGCATGTACACTTCTGGAGTCACCTTTCGTACGACGTGGGCTTACTACAAGGACGTGCTCTGGCATCTTGCCGTGCCTGTGCTATCCTACGCGCTCGCCATATACGGCGGGTATCTCATGATCATGAGAGGCGCCATGGTGGACGTGTACAGCGAGGACTACGTGCTGACGGCAAGGGCGAAGGGGCTCACAGAGAAACAGGTGCGTAACAGGCACGTGGTTCCCAACGCCATGCTGCCGTCCATCAACATGATCATAATGAGCCTCGCGTTCATGTTCACAGGCGCTTTTTCCATCGAGGTTCTGTTCACGTGGCCGGGGATGGGCCGTCTCATGGTGGATTCCGTAACTCGTAGGGATTACCCGGTCCTTCAAGCCTCCAACTACTTGATCGCCCTTGTTGTTGTGCTCGCAAGTTTCGTGCTTGACATTCTTTACACCTATATTGATCCGCGGGTGAAGCTCGAGTGAGGGGGGTGAGGGCGTGATCGACCTGCGTGAGCGCGATAGGGAATTACGGAAAAAGAGGATCAAAGACAATCTGAGCGCGTTTGCGAGGAACAAGTGGGCAGTCTTCGGGGTCTGCCTTTTGGGGCTGTTTTTGCTGATGGCATATGTCGGGCCCCTTGTGTACCACTATGACCACACTCGCTATTTCCTGAGTGGACGAATAGCGCCTCCTAACGAAAAATACGTGCTCGGTTTCGACGAGCTTGGGCGCGACGTCATGGGCGCCATAATTCACGGCGCCAGAGCCTCTTTGAAAATTGGATTGTTCGTCACGCTGATCGTCGCCACCATTGGCAGCATCTTGGGCATTTCAGCGGGATATTTCGGCGGTCTTTACGATACCGTCATCATGCGACTTACAGAAGCTTTCATGATGGTCCCGTCTTTGCCGTTGATGCTGGTGCTCGCGGCGATTGTGGGACAAAGGTTCTCGAATATAATCTGGATCCTCGGCCTCACGGGCTGGACGGGAACCGCTCGGCTTGTGCGCGCCCAAACACTTTCGGTTAAACAACGGAATTACATCGAGCGAGCGCGGGCCATCGGAGCGTCCGAGATATATGTGATGTACCGCCATATATTGCCCAACGTGTTTCCCTTGATTTTCGCGCAGCTGGTGCTCACGGTGCAGAACGCCATCTTGTCAGAGTCAACGCTCGCTTTCTTGGGCATCGGAGATCCGACCATTCCCACTTGGGGACAGCTACTACGAAGTGCCCGCGAGCAGGGAGCCATCTCGACCGGCGCGTGGTGGCTGTTCATCCCGGCCGGGATCTGCATCGTTTTGCTTGCTTCTTCTTTCGTGTTCATTGGCTACGGCTTCGACGAAATCCTCAATCCGAGACTGAGGAGACGGTGATATGGACTCGACAGGCAAACTGCTGGAGGTCATAGACCTTAAGACGTATTTCACAATCATCGCCGGTCAGGTGAAAGCCGTTGACGGCGTGAGTTTCACGGTGAATAAAGGCGAATCCATCGGCCTGGTCGGGGAATCCGGGTGCGGCAAGACTACCACTGCCTTGTCGGTCATAAAGCTCTTGCCGGAAAATGGTTTCGTCGCCGGCGGAAAGATCTTATTCGACGGCCGCGACATCACCAACCTTAAGGAAGAAGAACTGCGCTCGTTCCGCTGGAAAGAGGTCTCCATGATATTCCAGGGCGCCATGAACGCCCTCAATCCCGTCCAACGGGTGTGCGACCAGATCATAGAAGCAATCTTGATTCACGAAAATGTGAGACGCGAAACGGCGATGGCTCGCGTCAAGGAACTGTTCGATCTAGTAGAGCTGGATACCAATCTTATGCAGAGCTACCCCCATGAGTTTTCAGGGGGGATGCGCCAGAGAGCCATCATCGCTATGGCCCTGGCCTGCAATCCCAAGCTCATCATCGGCGATGAGCCGACCACGGCCCTTGATGTCATGGTGCAGGCCCAGATCATCGATCTCCTGAACGATCTTCGACACAAGTTGCATATGAGCATGATCATGATTACCCACGATCTGTCCATCATCACCGAGACCTGCGACAGGATTTGCGTCATGTACGCGGGCAAGGTGGTGGAGACCGGCCGCACAGATCAGGTTGTACAGCGTTGCCTGCACCCTTATACGGAGAAGCTGATAGGCGCCTTCCCCAACATCTACAAGGAAAGGCGGCTTGTGGACTCTATCCCCGGGGACCCGCCTGACTTGTTCAACCCGCCGTCGGGCTGCCGGTTCGCGGCCAGGTGCCATCGCTTCTTGGGCGACATCTGCCATGAAGTCGAGCCGCCGCTTCTGGATGCGGATGGTTCCGGGCACATGGTCGCCTGCCACCTAGGGAGGGTTGGACATGAATGACATGCCGCTCGTATCTGTGAGCGAACTTGAGGTTGATTTTCAAATACGTCAGAGCTTCTTTCGGGAGTACATCGCCCGGACCAAGAAGGTGGTCCATGCTGTAAACGGCGTCAGTTTCGATATCGGAAAAGGCGAAATCATAGCCTTGGTGGGGGAGTCGGGCTCTGGGAAAACCACGACAGGGCGGGCCATTTTGCAGCTGGTAAAGAAGACCTCCGGGCAGCTACTCTTCGACGGGGAAGAGATTCGGGCCAACGACAAGGAGTACATGCGCGGCTTCCGGAAAAAGGCGCAGATGATATTCCAAGACCCGTACCAGTCCCTCAACCCCCGCTTTTCCGTTTTTGAGATCGTGACCGAGCCGCTCAACCTAAGCGGCAGCAAAATCTCACTCAGCCAGAAGGAGACCCTCGCTATCCAGGCACTCGAGTTTGCGGGCCTGCGTCCGGCCGCCGACTACCTGTATCGCTACCCTCACGAACTGTCGGGAGGGCAGAGGCAGAGGGTGTCTATCGCCACTTGCTTCATCGTTTCTCCTGACTTCATCGTGGCCGACGAGC
>CAZMEF010000049.1:0-9656 GCA_964565305.1 uncultured Eubacteriales bacterium
GCCATTTTCGGGCGCACGACGGTCGCCACCAAAGGACAGGTACGCCGCGCAGCAACGGCATCGGCCGTCTTGGCGATCTCCCTCCTGGTCGTATTCCGTCGCCTATTGAGCGGCAGCGATCCGGCGCTTCTCGGCGGGATCTCTCTTGCGGCCGCACTCTCTTTCGTGCTCACTTGGGGCCTCGTTTCTGACAGGCAGATCAAATACATGGCGTGGGTCAATCCCGTAACTCCTGCCGCGGCAATACTCGTCATTTTCACAACGCTTATATCCGTGGGTTTTCTCCAAATGTGGAACGTCAAGACCCGCATTGCCAACCTGCCCAAGAAGAATGCCCCTGATCCAAGCGGCGCCCCAATGCAATCGAACCCGAGGACCACGGCGAGCGGATGGGGCCTTGCGGTGATGGCGGCCACCACGGCGGGCACGGGCTTGACGGCTTCTCCGTACTTCCCTTATGCCTTGGCGGCGACCGCGGGACTGGCGGCGGCGGTGATTGCCGAAGGCGCGGCGACTGCCCGAAAGTCAAGGCTAGGGCCTTTCATATGGGCTTTACGGGGGTTGTATCTGCTGCCCGTGTGGGCCGCGGTTTTTTGGGCGGGCAGACCCGATAGACCCCAATACCTCACCCACTTGGCGGCCACGCTGATGCGTCCGGGCATCGAAACCTTCGCCATGCTGCTTTCTCTGATAACAACCACCACTTGCTTCATTTCCACCTTAAGACTGCCCGGAGCTCTTTCGAGGAAACGCAGGTTTCTTTTGCCCGTCACCCAGCTACTCCTGGTGGTAATCGCCGGATGGGTGCTGACGGCGATGCCCTGGATGAGCGCCTCAGCGCGGCCGTTGGCTTTGGTCAACGAGCAAATGTCCGGCGCCGTCAGAGTGTACGTAGCCGCCCCGACAAACCTGGAGGGAATCTCGTACACGATGCCCGACAGACTCGAACCCATGCAGGTCTCCAAGTATATGGTCGACAAGGCGGGAAACCTCAGCATCAGTACAGCGGGAGCGGCGGGTGAGGATGCCTGGGCGTACACAGAGGTCACGGTGGATGCTCCGAGGACGCCCGGCGAAGACCCAAAAGGGGATGTGACTTCGGGTGCGGCCGCTGAAGTGAGATTGCGGGCGGACCTGAAGCAAAGGCCGACATATCTGGCACTTTCTGTTGCGGACGTGGTGCCCGCAAGAAGCGCCTATCCGCGTGAACCCATCGAACTTACCTGTTTGGAGGGTCTTTTGGGCAAAAGCCCCGAACCGGACGAGGTTCCCAAACCGTCCTCGGGTTATCGGGTCAACTACATCTGGTGGCACCCCAAAGAAACCATCATAGAGGCGAATTTCGGGATTATCGCGGAAGGCTCGTCACGTGGCGAAGTCGCGTTGGCCGCCGTCTACCTCGACAAGTCCATAAGCGGGATAAGGTTCTGGTCGCCCACCCTTGATTTCCTGCATTTGACCCAAATCTCATCCGGTGGCCTCGTTGTGGAATGACGGTCAAGCGACCGTGATGTCCGGCTCCCCGGCGAACTGCTTCGCGTAGAGCGACCTGTAAAGGCCGTCCTTCGCCAGAAGCTCGTCGTGCGAACCGGCTTCACGCAAGACTCCCTGGTCTATCACGTAAATCCTATCCGCGTTACGGATGGTCGACAGACGGTGAGCTATAACTATACTGGTCCGCCCCTTAAGAAGCTTTTCCAAAGCCTTCTGTATGATGAGTTCCGTGTACGCGTCCACAGAGGAAGTGGCTTCGTCCAGGATGAGTATTCTAGGATCGGCCAAAAGAGCCCTGGCGAAGGCAAGCAACTGGCGCTGCCCCACAGAAAGCCTGCTTCCGCGCTCCCGAACCTGCGTATCATACCCGTCGGGCAAAGAAGAAATGAAGTCGTGCGCCCCAACCGCCGTCGCCGCCGCCACCACTTCTTCATCGGTGGCGTCCAAACGGCCATATCTGATGTTGTCACGGACGGTTCCTGAGAAGATGACCGTGTCTTGCAGCACGATCCCAAGGCTTTCGCGAAGAGATTGAATCGTGACGTCCCTGATGTCGTGCCCGTCGACGGTGATCTGGCCGCCTTGCACGTCGTAGAAGCGGCACAAAAGGTTGATGATGGAAGACTTCCCCGCTCCGGTCGGTCCGACGAGCGCTATCGTCTCGTCTTCTTTAGCTTCAATGTCCACTCCGTGAAGCACGGGCAGGTTGGGGTCATATCCGAACACCACGTCTTTGAACTCGACATGGCCCTTCACATTCTCCAACACGAAAGCATCGTCCTTGTCCTGGACGTTCGGCACGGTGTCGAGGACCTCAAAAACCCTTTCGGCGGAAACGGCTGCCGCTAGAACCTGGTTCCAAACATCAACCAGGTTCCTGATCGGCCCAAAAAACCTTGTAACGTAGTTGGTGAACAACGTGATCGTGCCCACCGTAATGGCGGGGTCGAGCCAGGACATGCGCAAACCCCCGTAGTAGTAGACGAGAGCGATCCCAAACGCCCCGATGACGTCCACAAGCGGGAAAAAGATCGCGTGCAACTTGGCGGCGTCCATCTGTGACTCGAAGTTCTTCTCGTTAGTCTCGCTGAACCTGTCGGCGTTAACGTTCTCCCTTGAGAACGCCTGCGTGATCTTCATGCCCGAAATCGACTCCTGCAAATTGGCCGCGATATCGGCCAAGCGCCGCCTGTTCTTATGGTAAGCGACTGTGAGCCTTCCCTGGAGAAGCCAAACCGTGAGGAAAAGAAACGGAATTGTGATGAAGGTCACGACCGCGAGGGCGGAATTGCGCTGCAACATAATAAAGATGATGCCGAATATGGTCACTATGTCCGAAAGGAGGCTGAGGCTTCCTCCCGATAACAGCTGGTTGATGGCTTCCACGTCGTTTACGACACGAGACATGATCCTACCCGCCTGAAGCTCGTCGTAAAAATCAAGCCCAAGGTCCTGAAGGTGGATGAACAGACGTTTTCTCATCCCGTACAGTATCTGCTGCCCTGTCCATGACATAATGTAAGTCTGCGAGTACCGCATTCCCGCTATGATGGCCTGAAGCACGAAGTAGACCGCTATGAGACGCTGCAGGCCCGGCCAATCCCCGGTGGGGATGATATCCAGGACTTTTCCAATGATGAGAGGCCCCTGAAGACCAAGATAGGCTATGACGATAACGAGTCCCATCGCAAGCGTGAGGCGTCCGATATGGGGACCCACGAATTCTTTTGTCCTCTTCAGGTGAGATAGATTCACCTCATCGCGGTTGATCTCGCCGATGTCCAGGCGGCCGCCTCCACCGCCTCCGCCACCGCGCATGTAGAAGCCCATCAGTCCCCACCCCCTTCTGCGCTCGCGATTTCAACCTCGTGCCTGAACTCCTCCAAGTCCTGGCTTCTGACCTGAAGATCGTATATAGCCGTGTAGATCCCGCCCTGTTCCAGAAGTTCCGAATGAGTGCCCTCTTCCACAATCCTGCCTTTATCCAAGACGATGATGCGGTCGGCGTTCCTGACCGTGGAAAGCCTCTGCGCGATGATGAAAGAAGTGCGGTCCTTCAGAAGTCTCGAAAAGGCTTCTTGTATCCGCATCTCTGTTTCCACGTCCACGCTGGAAGTCGATTCGTCAAGGATCAGTATTCTCGCGTCCATCAAGATGGCACGGGCTATGGCGACCCTTTGCTTTTGTCCGCCTGACAGGCCGACCCCCCGCTCCCCTATCACTGTGGCGTAACCATTCGGCAGACTGTCAATGAAGTCATCTATGTGAGCGGCGTGTGAAGCCGCCTTGATCTCGGCGTCTGTGGCGTCGGGCTTCCCGTACGCGATGTTGTCACGCAGTGAGGCGGAAAAAAGGAACGTCTCCTGGGTCACCACACCGATGTGCCGGCGAAGGCTTTCCAGTGTGACGTCCCGGACGTCTTGGCCGTCCACGAGCAATCGCCCGCCGTTCACGTCGTAGAACCTCGGCACAAGGTTCACAAGCGACGACTTGCCCGATCCCGTACCGCCGAGGACTGCTATGGTCTCCCCTGGTTTCACGTGAAGGCTGATGTCGTGAAGGACCATGTGTTCTCCGTCGTAAGCAAAGCTAACATTCTCGAATGTGACGGCGCCGCTTACTTCAGAGAGTACCGAGGCCCCTTCTTTGTCGCTGACATCGGCATCAGTATCCAAAATATCGAAGATCCTTTGGCCCGCCGCAGAAGTCCTTTGCGCCCCGCTCACCCACATCCCAAGCATGCGGATCTGCTGAAGCATCTGCAGAATCAGGGCGTTGAACGCGATCAGCGTACCGACCGTCAACGTGCCCTTTATGGCCTCGCCGCCGCCCCAAAGCATGATCAGGGCGAGACAACTCTCGATGAGCAGGAGCATAAGAGACTCGTTAAGCGCGGAAGTCCGGACAGTCTCCACATTCTTCTCCAAGAACAGGTGGTTGTCATGCTCAAATTTAGCTACTTCATGTTCTTTCCTAGCAAAGGCCTTGACGGCTCTTTGCCCGGTTATGTTTTCTTGGAGAGTGGAGGTCAGAACGGCGAGCATCTGCTGTATAGCCCAATATCTCGGTCTTATGATGGTGGCGTAGATCTTAACTCTCCACACCAGGATCGGGACCGGGATCATAGCCACGAGTGTCAGCCGCCAGTTGAGATTGAGCATCAGGATGAACGTCGAGAGGAACCTCACCGTGGCAGCGGCTATGTTGATCATCTGGTGAGACAGGAAGTGCCTGGTCATCTCGACGTCAGCTGTGACTCTCGACATAAGTTGGCCTGTCTGGGCTTGGTCGTAGAAACTGAAAGAGAGCTGCTGCAAGTGTTCGTACAACCGGTTGCGAATGTCGTATATGATGCGTTGCCCCGCCCACGACATGCCGTATCTTTGCAGATATCCGAGAGAGGCGCTCAAAATCGCCACCAGCGCCATGGCCAGGGCGGCCCAGAAAAGAAGGGACCACTGTCCCAAAGCGTAGATCTGGTCCACGACGTAGCGGGCGATCATAGGCTGGGCAAGTTGCAGCCCTGTGATGCAGACGATGAGGACTGACGTCAGAGCGTACACCTTCCAGTACGGTCTGGCGAAGGCCAACAACCTGCCAATAGTGCTCAAGACGCGAAAACCCCCTCAGGAAACTGTAGCACAACGCGCTTCTTTCGTACAAGTATAACGGTACCCGAAGCATTTGTGGCGCTCCGCCCGGTCTCCGTGGCGGTCGCAAACGTGTAGGATATTGCGATTATGTGGTCAAGGGGCGCTTGTCGGTTGGTAGAAAGGAAGGCGGCGTACCGGACGCCCCGGCGGATTATGCAGGTGTAATGGTTTGTCGTCGAGAAAGATCCATCCGGTGAACAGCGCATTGATGTCATTTACGGCGTACGCTTCCATAGAGACGGTGGAGACCAGGGTCCAAAGGGCCCGTGGGGGAGACACGTCTGAAAGAGAAGCCCTGATTAGGGATTATACGCCGTTTATCCTGAAGACAGCGTCGACGGCCACCAGGCGATTCCTGGTGGTAGGTCAGGACGACGAGGTGAGCGTAGCGCTGATGGCCTTTGACGAAGCTTTGATGGCGTATTCCAGCCCTCGCCCCGGGTTCGTGGCGTTTGCGGCAACGGTGATCAGGCGTCGCCTCATAGACTATTTCCGAAAAGAAAGACGAAAGTCGGAAACAACCTTCTCGGCGTTGTCGAATGACGATAGCGAGGAACCGTGGGCTCAGACCGTTGCCTCGGTCGAGGCATCTCCCGATTGGGAGGAGACGTTGGAACGCAGGGACGAGATGGAACGTTGGAATGAGATCCTTTTTCAGTACGGGCTCAGCATCGATAGGATAGTTAGGTGTACGCCGAAGCACGTGGACGCGCGCGAGAGGGCTATAGGACTTGCCTCGATCGTCGCCCGGGATTCCGAACTTCGAGAGCAGTTCGTCGGGAAGCGGAGGCTGCCGGTGGAGGAACTCCACGCATGGCTTCAAGGAACCGCGAACGAAACGTCGCGCAAGACGATCGAGCGTCAAAAGGACTACATCACTGCCATCGCGGTGGTGTTCACTTTCGATTTTCCGACGCTAAGGCAATTTCTTGACACAACAACGGCCGGTGGTGGTGGAAGTGAATCGTAGACAGGGCCTGGTCATAGAGCGCAAGGGCAAAAGGACCACCGTTATGACAAGTAGCGGCGAGTTCCTTACTCTTGCCCTAAAAGACGAAGCTGTGCTGCCCGGCGACACCGTTTTGCTTCCGGGAAGTTTTGCCACAGGCTTCTTCGGAAGACGTCTGGTCCCCGCCGCGGCCCTCGCGGCCGTCATGGTAATCGCCTCTTTCTTCGCCTACCAGGGATATCTCATGGCGAGACCCTCTGTGGCTTACATTACCTTGGATTCCTACGGGAGCATCGAATTAGAGGTAAACGACAAAGGGCTTGTTAAGAGGGCTACAGGGCTGGACGGCGCGGGCACGGAGATCCTGAAGGGCGTAAGCTTTCGCTTGAAGCCCGTAGAACAGGTATTCAAGAGCCTCATGCGTGCTCAGGATTTGCGCGGCATAAAGAACATGGTGATAGCCCTTGTGCCCGCCATAGGCGATCAAAAGGTTACGGGCCTCGAGGACGTTGTGGCAAGAGAAGTGGAAAAAGAGTTGTGGGGCGCCCCGTTCTCATCCGCCGACTACGTCCCTGTGTCGATGGTCACGTTGGATTTGGACGCCAGAGAGGAAGCGAGGTCACTTGGGATTTCCGCGGGTCGCGCGGCATCGTGGGCACTCTCTGATCCCCTAAATCTTCAATCGCCCGTTGGCGGTTCGGATTCTCAAGACTTGCTCGAGAACATACGGAACAACATGCCCGTCATGAGCCTGGATCTGGCACTGGAGCACGAGGAGCCGGAGCAGTTCGTCAAGGACCTGACCAAGCAGTGGATTCGAGAGGTGGACTGCCGGCTCAAGAACGAATAGAATTTGGATCATGAACGATTCCGAAGCCCTGTCATCGCGGTTTTTCCCCGGTGAGCCCTCGCGCCTCTTAGGTGATGCCTTTTCGGCAAAAGGGCTTGTTTCTCGTTTCGTCCCCGGCTTTGAGGAAAGGCCCGAGCAACTCCGCATGGCGCTTTCTGTCTGGAAAGTCATCCAGTCCGGCGGTCGTTTGTTGGCGGAAGCGGGCACGGGCACAGGAAAATCTCTGGCGTATCTTCTGCCTGTTTTGCTTGCTTCGTCCCGAAATGGAAAGAGGGCCATCGTCTCTACCCACACGGTAAACCTTCAACAGCAGCTTGTGAAAAAAGACATTCCTCTAGTGGCCGGCATGCTAAAGGAACTGGGATTCGAGGCCCGCTACGCCATATTCAAAGGCAGAAGCCACTACCTTTGCAGACGACGTTGGGACCAGACGTTCTCGCAGATCCAGGAGAAACTCTCTCTATTCACGCCTGACGATACTGACAAGGCGGCCGGGGCGCTCTATGACCGCATCGCCGGAAAAGACTGGGATGGAGACAGAGATTCGCTCGGCTTCGCGGTCCCCGATTCCTTGTGGGCCGACGTCTGTTCCGAGGGCGACCGCTGCATGTCAGGCAAATGCAGATTTAAAGACGAATGTTTCTACCAAGCCCAGAAGAAGAGTCTGGAGAAGTGCCACTTGATCGTAGTCAACCACGCGCTTCTTCTGTCCCACTTGACTATCCAAAACGAGAGCAAGGGGCAAACCGGACTTCTTCCCGCGTTCGAAACTGTGATCTTGGATGAGGCGCACCACATTGAGGACGTGACGCGCTCGAGCCAAGGCGCGGAGATCAGCGAATTCCGCATGAAAAGGCTGTCGGACGACGTTATCCGGAAAACAGCCACTGGTGACCTGGCCAAAGTCATAAACAAAGATGTTGTGCGAAGCATCCGGGCCTCGCTGGACGATCTAGCTTCGAGTTTAGGCGCCTCCCTACGGGCCATACCTCTTGGAGCGAAAGACAAGATGCGCCTCCGGGATCCTGATTGCCTTGGGCCCGCGTTTGGCAAGAAACTCCGGGAGACCGGCGCCTCAATGAAGGATTGGGAGGAGCTGGACCTTTCCGAAGAAGAACGCTTCGAGGTTTCGGCGTTAAGGAAGAGGATCGGCAACCTCGCGTCCGATCTTGAGAACGTGAACCTTCTTGAGGGGTCAGCCGACAGATACGTCTACTGGGTCGAGGCTCAAGAAGGGCACAGAAGAAGGCAGGTCACGATCAAAAGGTGTCCTCTCGAGGTCGGAAATTTTCTGGGGGAAGCACTGTGGTCAGCGGTCCCATGCTGCGTTCTGACGTCGGCGACATTGGCGGTCAACAGAACTTTCGATTACCTGAAGGGCATGTTGGGGCTTTCGGACACAGAAGAGATCATCGTCGGTTCTCCGTTTGATTTCGGCAACCAAGCTCTGCTTTGCGTGCCGAGGGACAGCCGCGGCCGTGAAGTGAATTCTCCCGAATTTAGTGACTACATTGCCCGTACGGTGCTGGATGTTGTGGATCTCGCCCGGGGCCGCACCTTCGTGCTCTTCACCAACAGAAGAGCCCTACAGCGCGTCGCCAGGCAGACGCGGGATTCAATCGAGGAACGAGGCTACCCAGTTCAAGTGCAGGGTGAAGCCTCCCGTGAAGCGCTGCTTGCAGAATTTCGAGAGGTCAGGAACGGGGTGCTCTTCGGATTGGATTCGTTCTGGGAAGGAGTGGACGTCCCGGGGGAAGCCCTGTCCTGCGTAATCCTGACGAAACTGCCCTTCCCCGTGCCGGACGATCCGGTGATGGAGGCCCGGGAGGAGCTCTGGAAGCTAAGAGGATTGGTGCCCTTCACGTACTACTCGCTGCCGCTTGCCACGTTGAAGCTTAAGCAGGGTTTCGGTCGCCTAATACGAACGAAGACAGATCGGGGAGCAGTGGTTCTTCTAGATCCGCGGATTTTGACGAAGTCTTACGGCAAGTCGGTGCTAAACAGCCTGCCTCCAGCGCGTTTCACAGATGATATAGACGATGTTGCGAGGGCGGTTTTGTGAGGGGACTGCCCTTTCGGTGGCAGCCTCCTACAACCGCCCTCTTCCTTTTGTCACACTATCTTCGATAACACTTACTTTCTCGTCAGTTCCTTAGCCCAATATGTCTTTGAGCGCCCCAAGAAACTGCACCACGTTGTGCTTTCGCGCGTTGGTCCCCATCATGCCGATGCGCCAAACCTTGCCCTTGAACACGCCGAGGCCCGCACCGATTTCGATGTTATAGTCGCTGAGCAGCGACGCTCTCACAGACGCCTCGTTAACCCCTTCAGGCACCCAAACCGTGGTCAAGCTAGGCAGTCTGTAGGGTTCGTTCACCACTGGCTTCAAACCCATCGCGTCAAGCCCCTCGATGAGGGCGGACTGGGCAGCCAGGTGCCGCTCGAACCGCTCCTTCAACCCCTCTTCCTTCACGATTGAAAGCGCTTCGTGCAAAGCGTAGATCATGTTGATAGGGGCAGTGTGGTGGTAGAACCGCTCCGAGCCCCAGTATCTTTGTATCATCCCCAGATCGAGATACCAGCTGCGGCACTTTGATTTTCTATCACGCATAAGAGAGGCAGACTTTTCGTTAACCGTCACAGGCGCCAAGCCGGGAGGGCAACTAAGGCATTTCTGCGTCCCTGAATAGACAAAATCAAGCCCCAACCT
>CAZMEF010000050.1:0-9583 GCA_964565305.1 uncultured Eubacteriales bacterium
CAACGCCTAACCGGGGAAGGGTTGGAGCCTGATGCCGGAGGTTCCGTGGAGACTCGCAAAGAGCCTGGGAAGCAAGGCGGCGAGGAAAGATACCGGGCTGACCGTAGCGGAAGGACCGCCTTCCGTTATGGCTTTGCTCGAGTCCGCGGCGGAGTTTGGGATGCTCCTGGTCTCATCGGATTTTGAGGGTTCCGCCAGATGGAGCGAGATTAGCGGGGCCCTTTCGCGTCACCCTAAGCCGGGCGAGGTCCACACGGTCTCGCCTTCTTTATATGAACGCGTGTCGGGCACGAAGACTCCGCAAGGGGTCCTGTGCGTTCTTCCGTTTCCCTTCAGGTATCTGCGCCCTCTTGCCCCGAGCCCCTGGAAATCGCGCCTGCACGTGGTGGGTGCCGATATCCAGGACCCGGGCAACGCGGGCACTTTGATCCGCATCGCTGCTTCGTGCGGGGCCACGGAGGTCGCCTTCACAGGAGAATCCGTCGACCCTTACTCCCCTAAGTGCGTCCGGTCGTCGGCGGGCGCGATATTTGCGGTTCCTCTGGCGACCTGCGATGATACCTGCGGTTTTCTGACGCGTCTGGCCGGGCTGGGGACAGAGCTGTTCCTGGCCGAGCCCTACGGCGGCATCCTTCCTTGGGAGGCGGATTTCCTTCCTGACCTTGCGATCGTGGTCGGCAACGAGGCGCAGGGCATCAGGCCCGGGGTTCGCGAGGTCGCGGGCAAATCGGTGACCATACCGATGCCGGGTCGGACCGAATCGATCAACGTTGCCATGGCTTCGGCAATGGTACTTTATGAGGTACTCAGGCAGAGGATGGTAGGGCGTTTTTCTTGAGGTCGCGATTTCCCATGCTATAATACGTTTTAGAGAACGGAGAAAGCGGGGGGGAGCCAATGAAGCTTGCCAACGCCTTCTGGTCGGTATTCGAGAAGACCGGCTCAGTCTTGGCATACCTTTTGTACCGTCACTATCTGGAGACCTCGAACCTCGGCGATTTGTAAGCGACGCAAAACCCGCGCTTAGCGGGCGGTCATGAAGGAGAACGTGGGCAGGTAAGAGCGGCAAGAGAGGGGAAGCCGGCAGAAACGCGCCGGTGGTGCGACTTCCCCGCGCAAGGCCTGCCGGATTCGCTCCGGAGCCTCCGGGCTGACGAATTGTAGGTCCGGCGTGTCCTTCGCGATAAGGGGGGAGAGGGGGCCGGACGTTCCGGTCAAGCCAGGTGGTACCGCGAAAGCGCGCGCTTTCGTCCTTACGGGGCGAAGGCTTTTTTGTTGCGACCAGGGAACTTATGAGGAGGGCATCCTATGCCGGATCGTTTGGAAGTTTTGGAGAGCGAGGCAAGGGACGAGGTGAAGGCGGCCACCACGCTTGACCGGCTTGAGTCACTGCGCCTCAAGTATCTCGGTAAGACCGGGGAAAGGCCGGCGTTCGGCGCCAAGGTGAACGCCCTCAGGGCCGAACTCGAGAGCGAACTCGTTTCGCGCCAGGAAGCGATCAAAGCCGAAGAACTGGCGTCTCGGGTCGCGAGCGAACAGCTCGACGTGACGCTTCCCGGAATGAGGCTTCAGATGGGCGGCCTCCATCCGCTCACAAAGGCCCTTCGCGAGATAACCGGCATATTCTACGGCATGGGGTTCACCGTCTTCGAGAGCAGGGAAGCGGAGACCGACGAGATGAACTTCGTGAAACTGAACGTCCCGCTCGGGCACCCGGCCCGGGATATGCAGGACACTTTCTACTTGAGCGAATCCACGCTTCTTCGCACTCACACTTCGCCGGGGCAAATCCGCGGGATGCTGGAACTTGACGGAAAGCTCCCCGTGCGGTTCATCGTGCCGGGGCGAACATACAGGCGCGACCCGTCGGATGCTTCCCACGCGGCCGTTTTCCACCAGGTCGAGGGGCTCGCCGTGGACAGGGGCGTGACGCTTCGAAATCTCCGCGGGGTGTTCGCCGCGTTTGCCAGGAAGTTCTTCGGCGAAGGGACAAAGATCCGCATGCGTCCAAGTTACTTTCCTTTCACCGAACCTTCTGTGGAGATAGACGTCTCCTGCGTCCTGTGCGAGGGGAAGGGGTGTTCCGTCTGCGGCGGCTCCGGGTGGCTTGAGCTGTCAGGGGCGGGGATGGTACACCCGACGGTGATCAGGAACGGCGGGTACGATCCGGACGAAGTGACCGGCTTCGCGTTCGGCTTTGGATTGGACCGCGCTACGATGCTCAAGTACCGGATAGACGACTTGAGGGTACTTTTGGCCAACGACAAACGTTTCCTCGCTCAGTGGCGAGGCCTTTAACGAGCCTTGCGTCAGCCGTAGGGGTGTCAGGTAGGCATATCTGAGGGCGGCGAACGGGCGGGAGGGACGATCAATGAACATAGTTTGGAACTGGTTGCGAGAATATGTGGACTTGCCGTGGGATATCCACGAGGCCGTCAGGCGCTTCACCATGGCGGGACTGAAAGTTGAAAACCTTACGGAAGAGCGTCTCGATGCGCAGGGCGTGGTTTCGGCGCTCGTACTGGACATCTCACCTCATCCCAAGAGAGAAGATCTGAAGGTCGGCACGCTTTACGACGGACATGACAAGTTCACCGTGTTGAGCGGCGCGCCCGGATTCTGCGCCGGAAACAGGGTGCTGCTCGCGCGCCCGGGGTCCCACATTCCCGGCGGAAAGCCCCTGGGAACGATGCGTATAGGCGGGGTCCCTTCCGAGGGGATGGTAGTGTGCTCCAATGAGATTCTCTTCGGCGAACCTCACCGGACGGGCGAGGACATCATCCTTCTGCCCGAGAGCGCCCCCTTGGGGGTAGACTCGCGGGAGCTGTTAGGGCTGGACGATTACGTCATCGAACTCGAACTAACGGTGAACTATTCGCACTGTCTCTCGATGCTGGGCGTGGCCATCGAAGCAGCCGCCCTCTCAGGCGCACCTCTCAAACTTCCTGCGGCGCTCCAGAAGTGGGATTGGGCGTCGCCAACGGGGAGCAAGGTTCCGGACGGCTACCCGCGATACAAGGGAAACGTCAGGATCGATCTTCCGGACCCGGATCTTTGCCCCCGTTACGCCGGGAAGGTAGTCGGCGGCATCGGTTTCGCCTATTCTCCGCTCGTGATGGAAAGGCGTCTCCACCTTGCGGGAATGAGGCCCATCAGCGCCATCGTCGACGCTACCAATTACGTCATGCTCGAGACCGGGCAGCCGCTCCACGCTTTCGACCTCGACAAGATTCAGGGCGACGTCATCGCGGCCCGAAAATCACGGCCCGGCGAAACCATAGTCACGCTCGATGGGGAGGAGCGGCCCCTTGCCGAAGGCACTCTTGTGATCGCCGACGGAAGCGGCCCTGTTGCCGTGGCGGGCGTGATGGGCGGGGCTGAGACGGAAGTGACGGAAAAGACCGGCCGGATCCTCATCGAGTCTGCGTACTTTTCTCCCCTTTCTGTTCGAAGGACCTACACCAAGTTCAAGTTGCGGACCGAGGCGGCCATACGCTTCGAGAAGGGCGTCGACCCGACAATGCAAGCGGCCGTCGCCGAAAGGGCCGCCGACGTGGTGGTCGAGGCGACCGGCGGTCACCGCGAAGACGGCATAACCGAAACCGACCTGATCGCCCACAAAGATAAGCATTTCACGCTCCGGATGCGAGAAGTGGAACGCACGCTGGGAGTTAGCGTGCCAAAAGAGGAATGCCGCAGGATACTGAGCGCGCTCCGTTTCGGGGTGGAGGAAGGGGAGCAGGCCGAATCTTTGCTCGTCACCGTCCCGCCCCGGCGCGTGGACGTCGGCGCCGAGATCGACCTGACCGAGGAGATCGCCCGGACTTACGGGCTCAACTATTTCGACCCGGCGGATTTGGACGTTGCGTTTCCCGGCGGCCCCAAAGACGGGCAAGCGGCGCGGATGGATCGTCTCCGCGACGTTCTGGTGGCGCTCGGCGGACTTGAGACCGTCACGAACTCGCTTCTGTCGCCCTCGGACGCTTCCGAATTGGGTTGGGGTGGGCCGGACCCTCGCGGGAATCCGGTCGGCCTCATAAACCCCCTGACGGTGAACGAATCTTGCCTGCGTACGAGCCTTCTGCCCGGTCTTTTGAAGGTCGCGTCCACGAACCACAAGGCCAAGAACCCCGGAGGGCTGTTTTGGGAGACGGGCCGGGTCTTCTTCAAATCCAATGAGGAACTGCCGCTTGAGGTCACGCAGCTCGGGCTCATGTCATACGGCGTTCTGGAGCCGAAGACTTGGACGCAGGACCCCAGGGAGGCGGGCTTCTATCATATGAAGGGGGTTATCGAGACGCTCTTCGAGGCGCTCGGCGTCCCCGCTCCCACGTTCCTTCCTCGCGCCGGATCGCCCTTCCATCCGGGTAAGTCGGCGAGGGTTGTCGTCTTGGGCTCGACAGTGGGCGAATTCGGGGAACTTCATCCCGCCGTGCAGGCGAAGTTGGACCTGGGATTGCCCGTGAACCTCGCGTGGATAACGCTTGACGGCCTTCTGCCGTTTTGCCGCGAGAAGGTTTACGACGAGGTCCCGAAGTTCATGCCGGTCGAGCGCGACATAGCCGTGGTCGTGGACGAGGACGTGATGGCCGGCGAGGTGCTGGATGTCGTCAGGGAAACGTCGCAGAACCTCATTTCCTTGGACCTTTTCGATATCTGGAGGAAACCGCCGGTGCCGGAAGGAAGTAAGAGCCTTGCGCTGAGACTCATATATCAGGCCAAGGACCGCACCCTTACAGAAGAGGAACTCGCCTCGGACCGCGAGCGGGTGCTTAACGCCCTGAATGAGAGGTTCAAAGCGCGTCAAAGGCTGTAAGAAGAGCGGATCGGTGGTGCTTTGAGGTGCTTAGGGTGATGCTCCCGCGGATGCTTCCGGATGCTTAGGCACATGATTCCCGCGATGCTTCGGCGGCGCAATGGATAAGGTAGAACTCGCTCACCTCTTGAGGATGATGGGGGATCTTCTTCAGATCAAGGGAGAAGATCCCTTCAAAGTTCGTTCGTACGGCAAAGCCGCGGACAGCATTGAGTACGGCGACTTCGATCTCGATCTTCTCGCCCGCGAAGGGCGCCTCTTGGAGATCCCCATGATAGGCAAGAATCTGGAGCCGAAGGTCCGCGACATCATCCTCACAGGCCGGTCTCCCTTCATCGAGGAACTGGTCCGCGAGATCCCCGGCGGCGTGCTGGACCTCCTCCGCGTGCCGGGCATCGGCCCGAAGACGGCGGGGCTCCTGTACCACAACCTTGGCATTGCCGGGCTGGACGACCTCGGCGTCGCCCTCGCGGCCAACAAGATCCGGACGCTTCCCGGCATGGGAAAAAAGCGCGAAGAACTTATGGCGGAGGGATTGACCGAGATCCTCCGGTTCGCGGGGAAGATCAGCCTGGGCGTGGCGTTGCCCGTCGTCGAGAGCATCGCGCACGCGCTCGGGCAGAAGGGGATTCGCGCGCAGTACGTTGGGGAGGTCCGCCGCTACGAGGAAGCGGTCGCTTCCATGGACGTTTTGATCGCGCTTGACGGCCAGACGCCCGAGGAGCTGGTGGTCCGTTCGGGGATCGTCCCCGTGGATGACAGAAACCTCCTACGCCAAGCCTGGAATGACACCCTGGGCTGCTATTCGTTCAGTACGGGCATCGGCATACCCCTGCGGATGTTTTTCGAGGAGTCCGATGTGGTCCCGGTCCGGGCGGCATTTCTGACGGGCCCTTCGTCTTTCCTGGAGTTTTTGAGCGAACGGGCAGGTTCTCGCGGGCTGAAGATTTCGGAACGCGAGGTCATGCGCGGCGGGAAGGCCATCCCTGTCCGGAGCGAGGCCGCTTTGTTCCATGAGTTGGGTTTGGCGTACGTCCCCGCTGAACTTCGTCACAGGAGGCAATTTCTCGAAGCTGCCGCCCGAGGCGAGGAGCCCGATGTCGTGCGTCTGTCCGATCTTCGCGGCGATCTGCACCTTCACACGTCGTGGTCAGACGGCACGGCGTCCATAGAGCGGATGGTTCAGGCGGCCATCGAGGCCGGGTACTCCTACATCGCCGTCACGGACCACGCCACGCCCATGGCTATGATACGGGGCATCACCTCGGAGAATCTGGACGCTCATCTGGAAGAGGTGCGAGATGTGCAGGCGAAATACCCCGATTTCCGCGTGTACAGCGGGGTGGAGGTAGACATCCTCAAGGGCGGAAAGCTGTACCTTCCCGACGAAGACCTGGCGCGGCTGGACGTTGTCGTCGCCTCGGTCCATCAGGACCTTGATTCGAAAGACGAAGGCCTAAGCCGCCTCGCGGTCGCCGCCGCAAACCCTAACGTGGACATTTTGGGGCATCCCACCGGGAGGAAGATCGGAAGGCGGCCCGGACTGGGCATGGATTTGGGCCCTGTTCCGGAGATCGCCGCCAAGTCGAACACCGTCTTTGAGATCAACTCGTCGCCTGAGAGGCTTGACCTTTCGGAACCTCTCGTCGCGGAGGCCTACTCCGCAGGCGCGCGCTTCGCGGTATCCGCGGACTGCCACAGCCTTTCCGGATTGGGCGGGATCCGGTACGGCGTCCTCGCCTGCGCCGCAAGGGCGGGAATCCCGGCGCGGGCTGTGGTCAACACCGGCTCGGTCCCGGCGTGGCCGTCTGACGAGTAGCCCGCCCGCTCGCAGGTCGCCCGCTCGCAGGTGAGCGCCCCCAACCCCCTCTGTGTCTAGCGTCATAATCGGCACGCTCGTCTCATAATCTACCTACGTGATTATGGTCAAGAGCGAGGTGCCATTCTGTTGCTTATGGAGCGACGAACCTGGGCTTTGGCCTTGATCCTTCTGGCTGCCTTGCTTCTGGCTCGTGTCGCCGGTCCGGTCGCCGCGGCGCCCAGTACTTCCGGCGCGCCCGTCGCGTCCAGCACGTCCGGCGCCCCCGCCTTCCTGACGACAGATGAGACAGACGAACCCCTTATGCCCGAGAAGCCGCCGGTTGTCCGTCCCGACGTCTACGAACTGAAATCCCGCCTGACCGACCTCGGGCTCTACTCCGGGACGCTTGACGAGGTTTACGATGCGGCCGCGTCGGAAGCGGTCAAGAAGTTCCAGAAGAGCTTCTGGCTCGAACCCAACGGCGTAGTCGACCACGCGACGTGGCGGGCGCTCGGCTACGGCGTGGCCCGTCCGGGGACTACCGTGACGGGGCCTCCTCCTGAGGGCTTCGTACGGCTCGACGTGGATGTGGATGAACTCCGCTTGACGGTTTTCATAGACGACGTCAAGTGGAAGTCGTACGCCATAGCCGGCGGCAAGTGGACGGACCTTACGCCAGTGGGGGAGTGGCGGATCGTCGACAAGGGGTACGAGAAGGGAGGGGCGTTCGGCAGTCGGTGGATGGCGCTGAACGTCCCGTGGGGCTCTTACGGCATACACGGCACCAACAGGCCGTGGTCCATCGGCTCCTATGCGTCCGCCGGATGCATCCGCATGTTCAACGAAGACGTCGAGGAGCTCTTCGAGATAGCGTCAATTGGGACTCCCGTGAGCGTGCACGGTCCGAGGCCCGCTTTGAACTTGGACAGAGAAATCGGGAGGGGCTCTGTGGGCCCCGAGGTAGTCATGCTTCAGGAGAGGCTCAGGGCCATGGGATTCGACGCCGGGTCCTGCGACGGGCAGTTCGGAGGGCTGACCGAAGCGAGCGTCCGCGAGGTCGTCGCCGTGTTCGGGGTCGGCGCGGGGACCCGGGTTACCGCCGACATCTACATTTTGTTGGGGATGAGGGGTAGATAGGGATGGGAAAACGCGGCCCTTTCGCGCGACTGCCGGCCTTTCTTCTGGCGGCCATACTGGTAGCGGGGCTTTTTGCGTCCTGCGCGCCCAGAGAAGAGAAACCCGGCCCCATTTCCGTTCGCGGACAAAGGATCGTAGTGTGGGACGCTATCGAACCGCAGTACGCTGGCCTCAAAGTCTACGAAGAAAGCGTTCTGGCCATAGCCGACGCGTTCAGCAAAACCCACGGCGTCGAGGTGGTTCTTCATTTCGTCACGAGGCAGGAGATCGACGACTACCTAGCAGGACAGTCGGAAGAAGAGGACCCGCCGGCCCTCGTCTATTCGACCGAGTGGCCCGCGCTTCACGAAACCTTCGCCTGTGTACCGGCCTACGTGGATCCCGATTCCTACCTTGACGCCGCGATTGCCTACTGGGAAGCGGAGGGCCGCTTGTTAGGGATCCCCGCGTACATCCACTGGATCGGCACCGCTGTGGATGCCTCGCTGTTGGCGGGGGAGCAGGGGGCGGCCGAGGGAGAGTCGGATGAGACTGAGTCCGAACAAGGTGAAGCTGCCGGGGGCGAGTCTGGTGACTCCGACGAACCGGACCTCAGGTTACATAACCAGGCTTGGCTCGAACAGATCAAGGGAAAAGTTGGCTACTGGCACGATTCTCCCGCTTTTCTCCCCTCCGTACTCGATTGGCCCGGCGTCGGGTGGGCTGGTTCTCTTGTCGTGCAGTACCTCGACTGGGTCAAGGAAACCTGCGGTCCCATCAGGGAAGACCCGCTCGCGGCCTGGCAGGACGAAGAGGTCCGCGCGCTCTGTCCCGTGACGCCGTATCTCCAGAAATGGCTCAACGCTTCGGGAGAGAGCAGCATGCGGATCTTCCCGATCGCAGGGCCATTCTCGTCGCCCCGCTATTACTACACCGTGCCGGGATATGCGGTGCTTGCGGGCGAGGAAGAAAAGGTCGCTTGCGCCGCTATGCTCGGCAAGGAGTTGGCCGCCAATCTGGGAAGGTGGGCCGCGCGGGCTTTGGGGGCGATCCCCGCCCTCGCGGACGATCTGCCTTTATTCCACCTGGAAAGCGACTCCAACTACGAGTGGAGGATTGCAGTTCTGAAGGAACTCGAACCGGCGCTCCTGAAGGCGCCCACAGCCGGCGTAGCAGCGCAAAGGGCGCGGACGGAGGAAGTGGTCGCGCGACTTTCGACAGGCTATCACAACGGCACGGTATCCCGCGAGGAACTGGAAAGGGAAATTGACGGCATCCTGGCGACGCATACTAGACCGTAGCGCCGTGTAGGCGCACGATCCGCCGGGGGCGATGCCGTGGAAGGTATATCTTCTGTCTGGGTGATGGCACTCAGGTCCATCCTCATGTTCTTTTTGACTTTGATCTCCGTGCGGATCATGGGCAAACGCTCCATCGCGCAACTTGCCCCGTTTGACCTCGTGGTGATCATCATAATCGGCTCCGCCGCGGCCCTTCCTCTCGAAGACCAGGAGATCAGCATCATAAACGGCATCATCCCTCTCGTCATACTGTCGGCGCTGCAGTACATCCTGGCACACATCAACATGCGTTGGAGGGCAGTGGAGAAGGTTACGCAAGGCATGTCTACCCCTTTGGTGATGAACGGCCAAGTCTTGCGGGATAACCTCAAGCGCGAATCCGTTTCCGACGCCGACCTCCACATCGTGCTGAGGCAGGCGGGGGCCACAAGGATGGAGGAGATCGCGCTTGCCGTCTTGGAGCCCACGGGCCAGGTATCTGTCGTGAAGAAGAAGGAATACCAGCCCCTTACCGTTGGCGAATTGGACCTCATGACCCTGCGCGGGATC
>CAZMEF010000051.1:0-9551 GCA_964565305.1 uncultured Eubacteriales bacterium
ATCTTCCACCAGTAGTTACACATGGTCAGGTCATATTTGCCTTCTTTGGCGAGAGAGGTCGATTCGCTTGTCGTGACTACCTGCACGTCGAGGCCGGCCCGCTGCAGAATGACCTGTATCGCCAGCGCCGCGGTCTCGTTCTTGCCACTGGCGGTGTTGAATATGAGAGTGGGCATCTTCGTTCCGCCCTTGTCGAGTATGCCGTCGTTGTTGGAGTCAGTCCAGCCTGCGGCGGCGAGCAGCTCCTTGGCCTTGTCGGCGTTGTTGCTGTAGGTGCTCTTATACCAATCTTCGACGGCCTGCACCTGGTACATGACGTTGTCGGTGATGTACTCATACTGGGCGGTGCACATAAGATCGCCGCCGAACGCGGCCACGATCTGTGAGCGGTCGATCAGATAGGAGATTGCCATCCGCACATTTCTATCGGAGAGGAACTCGCTGTTGGAGTTGAGCTGGACATTTCGCACCATGGGCGGCAGCGATGAACTGACGATGGCGCCTTTTTTGCCCTGAAGCTCGTTGACCGAGTCCTCGGTGACGCCGATGAGCATATCCAACTCACCGGTCTCGTACGCCGCGATCATTGCGAACTCGTCTGAGTACCATTTGACGTTGATGGTCTTGACGTAGGCCGGTCCCTTGTTTGCCACTGTGGGGTTGAGCGTCTTGAAACCATCGTTCCGGGTCAGCGTGACGCCCGCGCCTTCGATGTATTCGGTGATGTAGTACGCGCCATAGGGCACCGCGCCCCAGAGCAGTTCCTCATTGGACATGGTGTTAAGCTGTTCGGAGTCGATGACGCAGAAGAACGGACTCACGAGCAGGATCAGGAGTGCCGTGCTGTAGTCGGAAAGCGTGAGCGTCACGGTGTTGCCTTGATAGGCAATGTTGGTGATGATCGAGAAGGTGTCGCTCATCGCGCCGCTGTCGATGCCGTGTTGCAAGGAAGCCGCCACGTCGTCCGCGCCCAATACCGCGCCGTTGGGGAAGGTGCGTCCTTCAGGCACGACGAAGGTCATTGTCTTTCCGTCCGCGCTGAAAGTTGGGGCTTCGGCCAGGCAGCCCTCGAGTTCACCTGTGTCATGGTTGTAAAGGAACAGAGGTTCGGCCATCATCATCTGTAGATCGTAGAAGGTGTCGCCCTGGATCAAGTCGGCCGCTACCCAGTCCTCGTCGTACTCGCCGATGTTGAGGACCTCGCGCCCGGTTACCCCGTTCGGCGTTGGTGGCGGCGGGGTTACGGGGACGGGGGCTTTGCAGCCCGCAAGCATGGCCATAGTCATGCAGAGGGCGAGCAGGAGGGCAAGCGTTCTTTTCAACTTCGTTCCGCTCCTTTCGATTTGCCTAAGTGTGCACTTATGCCACGCCGCCGTTCGCGAAGAAACATGCGGCGCAATGGCCGGGTGAGATCTCCCGCATACCGGGGAGTTCCTCGTGGCAGATTTCCGCGGCAAGACTGCATCGCGGCGCGAAACGGCAACCCGGCGCGAGGTTGATGAGACTGCCTGGGTCACCGGAGAGTCGTTCCGGGTTCTTTTCGCGAAGGTGCGGGTCCAGCCGGGGAGAGGCTGCCATTAGCCCTCTCGTGTACGGGTGAGACGGAGACTTAAGCACTTCGGCAGTGGTTCCGTACTCGACGATTTTCCCGAGATACATCACAAACACGCGGTCGCAGACGTAGTTTATTACATTCAGGTCGTGGGTGATTATGAGATAGGTCAGGTGCATCTTTTCCTGAAGATCGAGCAGGAGATTGAGAACCTGGGCCTGCACGGAGATGTCCAGCGCGCTCGTGGGCTCGTCCAATATCATTACCTTGGGGTTGAGCACGAGAGCCCGCACGATGGCCACGCGTTGCTGTTGGCCGCCGGAGAGTTGCGCGGGGTAGCTGTCCATATAGCGCGGGTCCATTTTGACAAGTTCCAGCGTGTGCAGGGCCTTTTCGTACGCTTCTTTGCGCGGCACCCCGTGTATGATCATCGGGCGCATAATGCTACGGCCGACTGTGTGGCGCGGGTTTAGGTTTCCCTCCGGATCCTGGAATACTACGGCTACCTCGCCGCGCATCTTCTTGGCTTCACGCTGCGTGAGGCGGCTCACGTCCTGGCCGGCGATGGTGATGCGGCCCTCCGTGGGCCTGATTAGGTTCAGTATGAGCCGCGCAAGCGTGGTTTTTCCCGAGCCGGATTCGCCCACGAGCCCCACGATCTCGCCTTCTTCGATGACTAGGTCCACGTCATCCACTGCGCGCACTTTCTGCGTACTGAAACCAAAAAGCCCCTTGGACACGCTGTAGTGTTTTTTTAGGCCGGTCAACTCAATTACCGGTTCGCCCATCTCAGAGCCTCCTCTCCGAAATGGCAGCTGTATGTGTGAGTGTCGCTGATGGAATTGATCGGGACGTCTTCGACCGAGCAGATCTCCTTGGCGATCGGGCAGCGGTTTGCGAAACGACAACCTGTGCCTACGCCTATCAGACGGGGGACCGAGCCGTCTATGGTCTGCAGACGGCCGACACTTTTTGGCTGTCGAGGCAGAGCCTTGAGCAACATGCGAGTGTAAGGGTGCCCGGGAGAATCCAGCACCTCGAATACTGAGCCCTGCTCGACGATCTGGCCGGCGTACATCACGGCGATGCGGTCCGCTGTTTCCGCGACGATCCCGAAGTTGTGCGTGATGAGCAGTATAGCCGTGCTGTACTGCTGCTTCAAGGAAAGCAGAATGTCCATGATCTGGGCTTCTATGGTTACGTCGAGCGCTGTCGTGGGTTCGTCCGCGATGAGCAACTTGGGGTTCCGCGAGAGCATCATAGAGATCATGACCCTTTGGCGCATCCCGCCCGAAAGCTCGTGCGGGAAACGCTCCATTTGCTTTTCCGCGTCGGGCATGCGGACCTCGGTGAACAGGCGGAGAGTTTCTTCGTATGCTTCACGCTGCGAGAGGTTGTCCAGCCGCAGCGCTTCTTCAACCTGGTAGCCCGCGCGGTAAACAGGGTTGAGCGAGTCAAGCGGGTTCTGGAAGATGATGCCGATTTCCTTGCCACGCACGCTGATCATTTGTTTCTCCGTGTATTGCGCTAGATCATCGCCCTGGAAGAGTATTTTCCCGCGGACGTGTTCGTTGTGCTTTGGCAGAAGGCGCGTGATAGCGTACGCAATGGTGGATTTGCCGCAGCCGGACTCCCCGACGATGGCCAAGACCTCACCGCGCCTTATGCTGAGGTTAACATCGCATACGGCAGAAAGGTATCCGTCCTTGACCTTGTAATCGACGCAGAGATGGTCGAGGCGAAGCAAGTCCTCCATGAATGCGTCCTCCTCAGTGCAACTTTAGCCGCGGGTCAATGAGATCGCGCAGTCCTTCGCCGAAAAGGCTGAAAGCGATAATGGTGTACATCAACGCCAAGCAAGGGAATATCGTGACCCAAGGCGCACGGTATATGACGCTGGCGCCACGCGATATGGCGAGACCCCAGTCGGGCGAGGGCGGCTGTGCGCCCATACCGAGAAAAGAAAGCGTCGTCGTCGAGCCGATGAAGCCCGGCATCGAGATCGACGCCATCACCGCCATGGTGGGCAGTATGTTCGGGAAGATGTACAGGAACATAAGCGCGATTTTGTTCTCGCCGAAGGCAACGCCCGTTTCCACGAAGGGCTGGTTCTTCAAGCTCATGGTCTTGGCCCGGACGATGCGCGCGTAGCGCGGCCAGCCCGCGAGCGCGCAAGCGATGATGACGTTGTCGAGACTCTTGCCCAAGAACATAACGATGGCCATAGCGATGACCACCGTGGGAAGGCTCCAGATCATGTCGCCTACGAACATGATGAGCGAATCGATCCACTTGCCGGAGAAACCTGCGATGAGCCCAAGCGTCACGCCGATGGCGAGCTCTATGGCCGCCCCGAGAACCGCCGCGCGCAGCGCGAGCCGGGTGCCATAGACAGTGCGACTGTACACGTCGCGCCCCATTTCGTCTGTACCGAATGGGTGTGCGGAGACGGGTTTTTCATAGCGCGCGGACATGTCGGCATCGTTGAAGCCGACCGTAGCGATGTGACTTTCGAACAATGCCATGACGACGAGCAGGAGTATCATGACGATGCCCACCGCGCAGTTCCGGTTCTGCCAGAACCGGCGCCAGCCTTCCGCGAAACGAGTGCGTGCGCTCTTCATACGGCAGTTCCCGAGATCGACGCGCGGATGCGCGGATCTAGCATGGCCGAGAGTATGTCCCCCGCAAGGTTGGAGATCACGACCAGAACCGATATGACCAAGAGGCAGGCCTGCACGACAGGGAAGTCAGTGGAGATGACCGCGTCCACCATCCATGAACCCATCCCCGGCATGGCGAATATCTTCTCCATGATGACCGCGCCCGCGACGATCCAAGGGAGGCTCATGAACGTCGATACCACCACAAGTATCAGCGCGTTCCTCAACACATGCTTATACATGACGCTGCGCTCGCTGAGTCCTTTGGCGAACGCGGTGACGACGTATTTTTCGCGAATGACGCCCAGCACCTCGCTTCTAGTGAGGCGTATAGTTGACGACACCCCGCCGAGAATCATGGCGGCGACGGGTAGAACATAGTTCTTCACGGTTTGGTAACCCGAGACGGGCAAGACGCGCAACCAAACCGCGAAGACCAGTATCAGCACCATTCCGATCCAGAACGTCGGGATCGCCGCCGTTACCATCGAATAGCTCATGATAAGGCGATCGAACCAGCCGCCCTGCCGGTATGCGGCGATCAGTCCGAGCGGCACCGACAGTAGGAGCTGGCAGATCATTGCCGCGCCACAAAGTTTGACGCTGATGGGCATACGCGATTTCATGGATTGTATGATGGGCAGATTCGTGTTGAGGGACTTCCCAAGATCTCCTTTGATGACGCGGCCGAACCATTTGATGTACTGCACAAACCATGGCTGATCGAGTCCCCACTCATGTCGGAGTTCTTCCTTCTTCGCGTCTGATACTTGTTCGGACACGAGGTTATCCATGGGGTCGCCGGGCATCAGGTTGAGCAGCAGGGATATCATCAGCGAGACCGCAAGCACAAGCAGGATTCCCTGAAGCACCCTTCTGACGACGTAGTTGAGCAATAGGCTCACCCCTTCTGACATGGGCTAGTGACACGCTCGTTGAGTGTATATGCAGTTACGGGGCTTACTACCATTATAAAGCCGCCGGTGGGACGAGTAAAGCGAGGGCGCGGCTCCAGCGTGATTTCACTTTTGACAGATCCCTTTTTTGGTTTAGAATTGTAATACCTTCTCACTTTGATAAACAACACGAAAGGATGCCCGCATGGAAGGCATGTTATCTGATAAAGGATTTACGGCTCGAGAAGAACTACTTAGGATGTTGCTCGAGCAAATCCCGGGGCCTGTCTTGCTGTTGCGACAAAAAGATGGCCCAATCTTGATAAACCGCCGTTGCGAGGCGCTCATTGGTTTTACCGGCAGGCAGCTAACCTACCTTAACAAGATCCATCAATTCGTCTTGCGCCAATGGGGACAGTTAGGCGCCGGTGGATACCGCATTATCATCGGAGACAGCGCCGTACACCATGCCGCGCGACGCGTATCCTTCACATCGGAGGGCGAGTCGTGGAGCCTTTTCTCACTTGAGGTGCCCGTCGCAAAAGATGTTCAAGAGCCGGGACTCACCTTCGCGGAGCTTGTGGGGCGCTCGAAGGCGTTCCGCGGCACAGTTGAAGCATGCCGGCGCGCTGAGTTCGTAGATCAGCCGGTGCTTCTTGTCGGGGAATCCGGCACAGGCAAGGAGACCCTCGCGCGCGCGATGCATTTGGAAGGACCCTTCCCTCAGAAGAATTTCATCTGTATCCAGAACAACACGGAGTTCAGCCGTTTCGAGCAGGAACAGGGCGCGAACCTCGCGCGTGTGGACGTCGCCCTGCACGGGCACACGCTCTACGTTGATGAGATCGCCAACTTCAATCACTATAATCAGGACCGCATGTTCTTTCTCATCAGGCGTAGCCAGAGCCGGGAGTTCAAGGTCATTTGCGCGACCAGCGCCAACCTTCCGGTGCTGCTCGCGCGCGGGGAATGGCACCGCAACCTGCACGATGTGCTCAACGCGTGCCGCATCGATGTGCCGCCGCTTCGCCGCCGTCGCGACGACATACCACCGTTGGCGCGGCATTTCCTCGCTGCCATCAACCGCCAGACCGGACGCAACCTGAGCCTTACGCACGAAACGCTCCTCCGGCTCCGACGCTACGAGTGGCCCGGCAATCTTTACGAGCTCGAGAGCTTCATCATGCGCTCCGTGCGCCGTATAGATGAAGTGGACGCCGAGATTACGCCGCAGATGCTTGACGACACGATCCAACTCCGACCCGACCGAGACGCGGAGAGCGAATACAACCTGCACTACGCAGAAAAGGAGTTGATACTTCGGGCGCTCAACGATTCCGTGGGTAGCAAACGCCCCAAGGAGGCTGCGGCGAGGGCGCTTGGCATCAGCATCGCCACGCTGTATCGCAAGATTGTGGACTACGGCATCCGCAAAACCGATGTGTATGAGGCGTGAGCTAGTATCCAGGCGCACCGGCGGAAGACGTTTCCCGGTGCCTTTTCCCTTGCGGGAAGAAATGAGGGAAATCTTCACATTTTTATGCTATGCTATCGCTGTTAACAGCCTTTCGTCCGCTTGAAAATGCTACGTTAATTGAAAAGTAAGGAGTGGTTTAGTGTGAAAGTTTATAGCTTTGTTTTAGGTGATATTACAAAATAACATGACAGGGCAGTAATGCTATCTGTCCTGTCATAATACAGGAGGAGTAGCATTGAATAATCAAGATAACCCTAATATACTTCACAGCAAGCAATTCCCGCGTTCGAATAAGTATGACCCCATGTGGATTTTCAGCAATTCGATGGGGCCTAACCCTCTTTGGCTGACAGAGTTTTTAGTGCAGTCATTTGACCTAAAACCCGGTATGCGTGTTCTTGACCTTGGCTGTGGAAAAGGAATTACAAGCGTTTTTCTCGCCCGCGAGTTCGGCGTACAGGTATATGCCGTTGACTTATGGGAAAACGCAGACGGGAAGTGGAAACAAGCGAAAGAACACGGTGTTGAACACTTAATTACCCCGTTACACGCTGATGCACGTAAACTTCCATTTGCAAAAGGTTTTTTTGATGCTGTTATATGTGTCGATGCTTATATTTATTTTGGCGCAGATGACCAGTATCTGAACAACATTATTCAGTTTTTATGTCCTGGTGGCAAAATCGGTATGATTGTTCCCGGATATATGAATGATGTTACAAACGGAGTTCCCACTTATCTTACAGATTTTTTGGGAGATGAATTGTGGACATGGCAAACCTTATCATGGTGGAAAAATCTGTGGGAGCAGACTAACCTTGTATCCATAAATATATCCGATATTCTTCAAGACGGTTGCGCACTATGGTTGCGCTGGGAGGAAGCACTTGATTCCGTTGGAAAGAATCGTCACCCGCAAGAAATCGAAGTTTTCAAAAAAGATAAAGGGGAGTACATGGGCTTTATCCGCTTAGTTGCTACAAAAAAGTAAAACCAGCTATGAGGGGTTGTTTTGCAACAACCCCTCATAGCTGGTTCACCACCTCCGGTAAGGTCGCTTTCGTCGGTTCTGCTTTCGATATATTACTCACAGGAGCAAGGGAGGCAGATCCCAGCATCAGCCCCATTCTCAAAAAGCGCGACCTTGTTTGCGGTAGTCCGCGCTTTTCTGTTTTCGACGGTGCGTTGCTTGCAAAAGGAGAGGGTTCAAATTCCCATTTGAGGTTGAGCGGCCGCAGCCCGGACTGTATAATCCTAGAAATCCCAAAGAAATACGCGAGCAATGCGCAAGCAATACGATTTACAGCACGTACTCCGGGGGTGACCAAAATGTCAGAAAACAAAAAGACAGCCGGAATTGAACCCAAGACGGTCGACGTGGTCGTGGTGGGAACGGGAGCGGCGGCGTTTTCCGCTGCCATATCTGCGCGCAAACGTGGCGCTTCGGTCGTGATGCTGGAAAAAGGTGACGCGGTAGGGGGGACCACCAAGCGTAGCGGTGGCGGATTCTGGATTCCCATGAACAGATGGCAAAAAGAAGCAGGGTACGAAGACAATCGAGAAAACGCTCTGCGGTACATGGCAAGGTACTCATACCCCAATCTGTATGACCCCGATGACGAGAAGTACGGTGTTCCCGAACATGAGCTCAAACTTCTGGAAGCCTACGTGGACAACGCCCACAAGATGGCCTCTGATTACGAGCAATGGGGCGCGCTGCACAGCATCATGGAAGTCAACTGGACGGGGAAAGGTCAAGTGGATTACCAAGACCACCTTCCGGAGAACAAGGGGATCAGGGGCCGGACCATATATCCGAGGGACGACGACGGAAACATCGTGATTTCGGGGGCCGAGCTGATCCGCCAGGTGGAGGCGTGGGCCCGGGGCAACGGGATCGAGATAGTTACCGGCGCGGAAGTGACCAGGATCCTTCAGGATGGTTCGGGACGCGTGATCGGCGTCACGGCGCGAACCGGCGACGAAGAGATCCCATTCTACGCCCGACTCGGGGTCGTATTCGGTTCCGGCGGCTACTCCCATAATCCCGAATTCATGCTGCACTTCCAGCCTGCTCCCCACTACGGAGGCTGTTCTGTTCCGACAAACACCGGCGACTTCATCAAGCTGGCCGGCGCGGTAGGAGCTCGCATCGGAAACACCAAAGGAGCGTTTCGCTCGCAAAGTCTTATTGAATCTCACTTGAGGCGTCCCGGCGGCATCTCGAGCGTGTTCTTCTTGCCTGGCGACTCCATGATCCTAGTCAACAAACACGGTCGAAGAATCGTAAACGAAAAGCGGAACTACACAGACAGGACCATGGCCCACTTCCATTGGGATCCGGTGGCGGCGGAGTGGGTCAACATGCTCGCCTTCATGGTCTTCGACCAAAGGAGTGCGACTTTGTGGCAAGGTTATCCTCCTCTTCGGACTCTTGATAAGCCGTCGCCTTACCTGACTAAGGGGGAGACTTTGGAAGAACTCGCTCAGGCTCTGGCCAAGCGCCTGGAGAAGATATCCAACCGCACAGGCGGCTTCAGGCTCAGCCCGCAGTTCGTGGCCAACTTGGAGAAGACCATCGCAAGGTTCAACGGATTTGCCGAACAAGGCAAGGATGAGGATTTTGGGCGGGGAGATACCGACTACGACAAGGAGTGGTCGACGATTCCTCCGACCGCGCCCGACGGGCCCTGGCCGCCTGAGGGTTCTACAAACTACACCGTGTATCCCATAAGTGACAAGGGGCCCTACTTTGCCTACATTTTGGCCGCCGGCACCCTCGACACCAATGGCGGGCCTGTGGTAAACGAGCACGCTCAGGTGCTGGATTGGAACAACCAGGTTATCCCCGGGTTGTACGGTGCCGGCAACTGCATCGCGAGTCCCACCTCCAACGCGTACTGGGGAGGCGGATGCACCATAGGTCCCGCCCTGACCTTCGGCTACATCGCTGGAAATCACGT
>CAZMEF010000052.1:0-3781 GCA_964565305.1 uncultured Eubacteriales bacterium
GACGACCCGATACATATCGCATCGGGTGGCGGTCATGTACCTGGGTCGCTTTGTCGAGACGGGCAGGACCGATGACGTCCTCCACGGACCCGCGCATCCATACACGAGGGCACTGATCTCCAACTGCGCAAGCCTGGACCCGACAGAACAACCGTCACGTATCCATATCGAAGGGGAGCCGCCTACCCCTGTGGACATGGGGCCGGGATGCAGGTTCGCGCCGCGCTGCTACAGGGCTATGGAGATCTGCCACAGCATGGATCCTACCGCCGTGGATATCGGCAACGGTCATTGGGTGTCCTGCCACAACCCCGATTTCTCCGTCACCGGTGACGGATAATCGGGTCCGTCGCGGGGATACCCATCGGCAATACCTAAGGAGGAAGAGAAGAATATGAAACGATTGATATACGCGCTTGTGGCCATCTTGTTGGTCGCCGCGCTCTTGGCTGGCTGCTCTAAGCCGGTCGAGCCGACCCCACCCCCGCCTGTCTCTCCATCGGGGCCAAAGAAGGGCGGCACTTTCGTAGTCGACATGCCCGGCGACCCTGAAACCTTCAACCCGGTCGCGAGGGTCGACGATGTGTTTTGGGGCATAGCCCAAAACGTCTATAGCAGGCTGATAAAGCTGAATAACGACCAGGCCATCACAGGTGACCTCGCAAAGTCCTGGGATGTTTCTGACGACGGCCTAACCGTCACCTTCAAATTGCACGAGAACGTCAAGTGGCACGATGGAACGCCGTTTACGTCCAAGGACGTGAAATTCACCTTCGATTCGGCTTTCGCAAATGAGTCGTTCGTCACCAGCATGATCGCGACGCTGCAAGAGACCACCTGCCCCGACGACAACACCGTCGTCATGAAGCTGGCCAATCCCGACGCCACCTTCTTGGGCTATCTGGCGTGGTATGGTACGTTCATAGTCCCCGAGCACGTGTTCTCGGGCGACAACTGGGATAAGGGCACGGAAGTCAACCCCGTGGGCACAGGCCCGTTCAAGTTCGTCGACTGGAAACCTGGAGTAAGCGTCACGATAGAACGTTTCGACGACTACTTCGTCCAGGCCCCGTACCTTGACAAGGTCGTGTACTCCGTCATCACGGACCCGACGACGGCGACCCAGGCCTTCCTTAACGGCGAGATCGATCAACTGGGGAGCGTTCAGACCCAGGATATCCCTTCCCTCATGGCGAACCCGGACGTCACGTCCAGGATGTTCAGCATGCCGTCGAGGTACTATTTCGTCCTCAACAACTCCAAAGCGCCTTTTGACAATCTCAAAATGCGCCAGGCCTTCGCCTACGCCCTCGACAACGACGAATTGGTCGAGAAGGCGACAAACGGCGTCAACGAGGCGGCCAAGTACTGGGTCAGCCCCATGTACGATTGGTGCGTAAACAAAGACGCAACCATCCCGCCGTTTGATGCCCAAAAGGCGATCTCCCTCATCGAGGAAGCCGGGTACACAAAGGGCGCGGACGGCAACTATATGACCATCAAGGCCCTCGTCGTGGACAGCGGCGCGTTCAAGCCCCTTACCGAGGTCGCAAAAGAGCAGTTGGGCAGGATTGGCATCAACGTCGACCTGACCATGCTTGAGATCTCCGCCTGGTTTGCGGGCATCGAAGCGGGCGAGTTCGACATGGTCATGTACAACGGCTACCAGGGGCCGGAGGTCGGATGCCTCGGCTCCCGTATCATGACAGGGGCAAGCAACAACCAGATGCGTTATTCCAACCCCGAACTCGACAAACTCATGGACGACGCCATGAAGCTCGCGTCAGAGTCGCAGAAAGCGGAGCGCGCTGCCAAGTACAAAGCGGTCCAGGCGATTCTGGCTGAGGACCTTCCCATGTACCCCGTCTGCGAGTGGTCGGGCATATCGCCGGTGAGGTCGTACGTAAAAGGCGATCCCTTGCACGACCTGGACGTGTTGCCGATTACAGGATTCGCGGAGTTCACCTACGTCTGGCTGGATAAGTAAAGCCTAGCGGGTTTCGAGGGGCGGTTCGTCATGTCGCGGCCGCCCCTTTTCCTTGGAGAGGAGAGTGGCGATGGATATCGACAAGATTATGGCTCGGATTCCGAACTGGAAGACCTTCCTCACTGTCGACGAGATGGACGACAGCACGTATCAGCTGCAGCGGGAGTATCCCGATCTCGTGAAGGTATCTGAGGTGGGCAGGTCGCGAAAGGGCCACCCCTTGCTGGAACTACGGATCGGCGACGGCTCGAAGCACGCTCTCGTGTTCGCCTGCCCGCACCCCAACGAGCCCATCGGGGTCATGACAAGCGAGTTCTTGACCCGGCTCTTGGCGGAGGATCACGCGCTTAGAGAGGAACTCGGGTACACGTGGCATTTCATCAAATGCGTCGACCCCGACGGCGTCAGGCTGAACGAGGCTTGGTTCAAAGGCCCGTTCAACATCTACAATTACTCGCGCAACTTTTTCAGACCAGTGGGGCACGAGCAGGTTGAATGGACCTTCCCCATAGACTACAAGGAGATCCATTTCCACAACCCGCTTCCGGAAACCCAAGCCCTTATGCGGATCATGGACCAGTACAAGCCTTCCTTCGTCTATTCGCTTCACAACGCGGGGTTCGGGGGCGCGTATTGGTACATCACCCGCGACATTCCTCACCTTTACCCCATTTTCTACGACGCTTCCAAGAAACAGAACGTGGCGGTTCACTTGGGTGAACCTGAGTCTCCTTCGTGCGTCCAGTTCGCTCCGGCAGTCTACGGGATGATGGGAGCCAGAGATGAGTACGATTTTGTGGAAAAGTTTACAGGGAAGACTCCTGAACACATCGACCACGGCACCTCCAGCTCTGACTACGCCACCGGCGCGAATCCGGAGGCGGTAACGTTCCTAACCGAACTGCCGTACTTCTTCGACCCGCGGATTCAAGACATGTCACCCGGCGAGATGAGCCGGCGTGACGCCGTGCTGCATTCCGTAGAAGCCGCGGAATCTCACCTGAAGGCGGTAGCGGATCTCATGGAGCCCATACGCGCGTTTGTCACGGCCGATAACCCGTTCGTCAAGATGATAGATTGGATGCTCAAAGGTAGCCCCCAGCACAACGCCTCCAAGCGAGCGTGGGCCATGAGCGACCCCGAGTTCGAGAAGCCCGCCACTGTAGCGAGCATTTTCGACAACACCCTTGTGGCCAGGTTCTACGAAGGGCTTACCCTCGGACTATCGGCACGCACCTGCGAGTACGAGATTGAGCGTATTCGCGAGTCGGCGGATACCGGATGCGACGCCTGCGCCGGCGCCATTAAAGCTCTTGAACAATCCCGCGATCAGGCGCTTGAGATCCTGAAGCGTCAGTCAGACGAACTTGAGTCTGCCATGAATTACGAGGTCATCGCCATCAGGCGATTAGTGGGCGTCCAGGTCGAGTGCGGGCTATCGGTGGCGGCCGCCCTTCGCGGGTGACGCCCTTTTATGCCCTTCTATGGCCTGACCTGTGATCTGCTCCTATAAGCAGGATTTATGCAAACGAGGACGAATGTGCAGCATGGGGAAACAGACTACAAAAAGTGGTAGGGAGAAGGTGGTCGTTCTCTGCGTCGCGCCGTCATCGGAAACAGGCATCAGGTCGGCATGAATTTCCTCGGGGGGAGCAAAAGTCTCAACTTCATCACAAAGGGGGAACAGAAGTGAAACGGTTTCGGAAGGGCATTTTTCTCTTCGTCTCTTTGGTCATGGTCGCGGGAGTCCTGGCTTCGTGCACACCCGCCGCCCCACCGCCCAAGGTGGATGAC
>CAZMEF010000052.1:3893-9490 GCA_964565305.1 uncultured Eubacteriales bacterium
AGCAACTGCTTTGACGGCCTAACTTCAAACGACCCGTACGGCTCGTTGATACCGTCCATCGCCGAAAGCTGGAACACCCCGGACGGCGGCAAGACTTGGACTTTCAAACTACGAAAGGGCGCGGCTTGGGTCGACTACAAGGGCGAAAAGAAAGGCGAAGTCGTCGCCGATGACTTCCTTTGGGGTCTCGAGTGGGTGCTGAACTACGCTAAGAACGACGCCATTAATACCTCGATGCCCAAAGAGCTGATCACGGGCGCAGTCGAGTACTACGAGTACACCAAAGAACTAGGTGACGCGGCGAAGGAACTGGATCTTACCAAGTTCAAAGAAATGGTGGGAATGGACGCACCCGATCCTTACACCGTCACCTTCGAGTGCCTCGACATGTTCCCGTACTTCCAAACCGTAACCGTCTACAACTGCCTCTCCCCGATAGCAAAGGGGCAGCTTGACGAGGTCGGAGTGGATGGATACAGAGCGGTAACGTACGACAAGCTGTGGTACAACGGACCCTACACCATCACGACCTACGTGCAGGGCAACGAGAAAGTTCTGACCAAGAACCCGTTGTATTGGGACACCACCGCGAAGCTCTTCAACACCGTCACTATCAAGATGGTCGAGTCTTCGGATACCGCCTATCAGATGTTTGAGGCCGGCGAGCTTCATTCTATTGTGCCAACAGAGGCGAACTTGCAGACGATCGCTCGCGACCCCGATCACAAGTACTACAACAACCTTGTGGAGGCCCGGCCGAGCAAGTATTCCTACACGGTACACCTCCTCTACGACAAGAAGCACGCAGACGGCACTCCGGACGTGAACTGGAACAAAGCCATCGCCAATGAGTCATTCCGCCTCTGCTTCTACTGGGGCATCGACTGGACCGATTATCTTGCAAGGGTTAACGCTCTAAATCCGCTGAAGTGCACAAACTTGGCGTATACCGCGTCCAACCTTGTCACTATGTCCGACGGCAGGGACTACACCGACGTGGTAATGGATAAGCTTGGCCTGAGGCCCAGCTTGGACAAGTACGTGCGGTACGACGTCGACAAACTCGCTCAGCTGAAACAAAAGGCCATCGAGGAGTTGACGGCAAAGGGCGTCACGTTCCCCGTCGATCTCGACTACTACATCGCCGCCGGCAACCAAACTGCTCTCGACTCGGCGACTGTTCTGAAGAACGTCATCACCAAATGTCTTGGCGAGGATTTCATCAAGTTCAACATCAAGACATACGTTTCTTCGCTCGCCAAAGAGGTACGCGATCCTCAAATCTGGGGCATGCTCATAAGCGGTTGGGGGGCCGACTTCGGCGACCCGGTCAACTTCCTCGGTCAGGAGATCGTGGATGACGACAACGCCTATTACACCAACTACTACTCCAAGGCCAATGACATCACCGATCCCGAGTTCTTGGCCACATTCAAGGAGTTCACGAGGCTCTTCAACGTCGCAAAGGCCATCACGGACGACCAGGACAAGCGCTTCGAAGCCTTCGCTGACGCCGAAGTCTACATGCTGAGCCACGGCTTGGGCTTGCCCATTTACCTGAACATTCCCTGGCAGTTGACCCGCGTCAACGACTACTCCAAGGTTTACTGCGCCTACGGCAACCAGAGCGCGCGTTACGTGAACTGGGAAACAAACAAGGACTTGTACACTGCCGAGCAGTACAAGGAACTGGAGCAAGCATACGAGGCGGGCAAAGGCGGGAAATAGGACATGCTGAAGTACACGATTAAAAGGCTACTGCACTCCTGCATTACCATTTTAATCGTGGTGACCATCGTGTTTTTGCTGCTCCGGATGCTGCCGACCGACTATTACTTTACGGAAGAGCAGATGATCAAACTGCGCCGTTACGAGTTGGACGAGCAGCTCCGGGCAGCAGGTTTGCTGGATCCGCCGTTGGTGCAACTTTTTAGGTTCTATAGGCAGCTCGCGCGTTTCGATCTGGGGACTTCGCGAAGAATTCAAAACAGCGTGCCTGTAACGAAGGTTATCGGAGGCAAGTTTGTGACCTCCATGAGGCTCGGATGGATTTCTCTGGCCATCTCAGTGGTTGTGGGCACCATGCTGGGCGTCACACAGGCGCGATCAAAAGGAAAGTTCCTAGACCATGTCGGCACGGCTTACACGGTTTTCGTGAGGGCCGTGCCGGCCCTTGTTTCCTATTCTCTTGTCCTTGTGTTGGGAGCGCGAGTGTTTCACCTTCCGTCGATGTACTCAACGAGAGACGTTGTCAGATCCAGCATTCTGCCGGTGGCTTGCCTTAGCCTTGTATCCAGCGCGGGTTACATGGTGTGGACAAGGCGATATATGGTGGATGAGCTCAACAAGGATTATATTCGTCTCGCCAAACTCAAAGGGTTGTCTACCAGGAGCGTCATGTATAAGCACGTGCTTAAGAACGCTTTTGTGCCGATGGCTCAATATCTGCCTCAATCAGTGTTGCTTTGGACCGGCGGTTCGATGCTGGTCGAACGTTTCTTTTCCGTGCCCGGTCTAGGTACATTGATGACAGACGCGATCGGACGCTACGACCTCAACATTGTCCAGGCGTTGGTCATCATGTACGCGTCCATGGGCATCGTAGGGGTATTTCTGGGAGATGTGCTCATGACGCTCCTGGATCCCCGCATCCGATTGTCCGGCAAGGAGAGCACCCGATGACAAACGACAATGATCTGGACATATCCTCCCACAGCGACCATTTCACTTTCGTCGAGTACCGGGCGGAGGCCGCCGAAGAGATAGGCTATTCGGAGTACTCCTACTGGGGATCTGTGTGGCAGAACTTCCTGAAAAGGAAAACCGCCGTCTTCATGAGCTGCGTCTTTGTCGTGTTGTTCCTCTTCACTTTCATAGCCGGGCCTATAGGCCACTACAGGTACTCTGAAATAGAGCCCGACAAGTTCCAGATATTCATTCGTCCTAACAGCCAATACTGGTTCGGCACCGATAACCTCGGACGCGATTACTGGTGCCAAGTATGGTACGCGACCCAGACTTCAATTAAGCTCGCGATTTTGGTCGCCTTAGGGGAAATATCGCTCGGGGTCGTTGTCGGGTTGGTCTGGGGCTACCAAAGAAAGCTTGATAGCCTCTTCACGGAGGTTTACAACATCATAACGAACGTTCCCACCATCATCTACATGACGCTGATAGCTCTTATCATCGGTCAAAGTTTCAAAATCCTGGTGGGAGCGATGATTTTGTTCGGGTGGATGTATCCCGCAAGACACGTGCGTAACCTCGTGATGATCTACCGCGACAGGGAATACAACCTCGCGTCCAGGTGTTTGGGCACCCCGATGAAGAGGATTTTGTTCAGAAACCTTCTACCATACCTGACCAGCAACATCATCTTGAACCTCGCCCTGAGCATCCCGGCCACCATAGGCGCCGAAACAACCTTGTCATACCTCGGGCTGGGGCTTGGGATTGACACGCCTTCTTTGGGTATTTTGTTGCGCAATGCCAGAAATCATTTTCTACAATATCCTTACTTGCTGTTTTTCCCCGCGATCATAGTGTCCTTGATTACCATAACATTCTACCTGGTGGGCAACGCGTTTTCAGACGCTTGCGACCCCAGGAACCACGTGTAAGGGGGCGGAAAGATGACTACTCGAGAACCGGTTCTTTCCGCCAAAGACGTTACGGTTAAGTTCACACTTCGGGGCCAGGTTCTTACAGCGGTTTCGGGAGCGTCTTTGGATGTCTATCCAGAGGAAACTTTGGCGCTGGTGGGCGAGTCCGGGTGCGGTAAGAGCGTCTTCACCAAGTGTTTTGTCGGCATGCTCGACAATAATGGAAGCATCACAAATGGTTCGATCACCTTTGAAGGTAAGGACCTCGTGAAGCTGAAGGCAGAAAAGGATTGGCTTCAAGTCCGCGGCAAGAAGATCGCTATGGTCATGCAGGACCCGCTAACCTCCTTGAACCCCCTTCGCAGCATCGGCATCCAAATACAGGAGGCCATCGAACTGCATCAGGGGTTGAGGGGACACGACGCGCGGGCTGAGGCCACCCGGATGCTCGAAATAGTCGGCATACCGGATGCCGCGCGGCGTTTCTCGCAATATCCCCACGAATTTTCCGGAGGTATGCGGCAACGCGTGGTGATCGCCATGGCGGTCGCCTGCAGGCCCAAGATCCTCATCTGCGATGAACCAACGACGGCTCTAGATGTGACCATACAAGCGCAAATCCTTGAACTGATCCGTAATCTCCAAAAAGAATACAAGATGACGATCATCTACATCACACACGACCTTGGTGTCGTGGCGAACGTCGCCGACAGGGTAGCCGTCATGTACGCCGGAAATATCATAGAGATGGGGACGGCCAAGGAAATCTTCTACGATTCCTGGCACCCTTACACCTGGGCTCTTCTGGGCGCTCTACCCCAGCTTGGCATAAAAGGGCAGAAGCTGCCCGCCATCGACGGGACTCCGCCCAACCTCTTCAAGAAGATCGTGGGAGACCCGTTCGCGCCGCGAAACAAGCGTGCTTTGGCGATCGACTTTATCGAAGAGCCGCCGTACTTTGACATCTCTCCCACCCATAAGGCTAAGACCTGGTATCTCGACCCGAGGGCCCCCAAAATCGATAGACCCGAGTCAGTGCGACGCCTCGTCGAACGAGTAGAGGCTCAAACTGCCGTGACGACCGCTCCCCGCCACAACGGCGCGGATGGCCGCGAGACAGTCGTCCAGGTGAAGGACCTCCAGGTGACGTTTGGCAGCGGGCGCAAAAAGTTCGTGGCCGTGGATAAAGTCAACTTTGAGATCTACAGGGGCGAGACGTTTGCCCTGGTCGGCGAAAGCGGCTCGGGCAAGACGACCATCGGGCGCGCCATACTTCGCATCAACCCTTTGAGCGAAGGCGAGGTCCTGTTCAAGGGCCGGCGGATTAGTGGCAAGATCTCAAAGGAACTTGACTTGGAGGTCATCAGAGGTTGCCAGATGATTTTCCAAGATCCGATGGATTCCTTGAACGAGCGCGCCAAGGTGGACTACATCGTAGGCGAGGGCATCGAGAATCACAAACTTTACACGGACGCTCAGGATCGCCAAAGAAAGGTTCAACAGGCCTTGAGAGAAGTCGGTCTGCTCCCTGAATTCGCCTCGCGCTTTCCGCACGAGTTTTCCGGCGGCCAACGCCAGCGCATCGGCGTCGCCAGAGCCCTCATAATGCAGCCTGAATTCGTAGTGGCCGACGAGCCGATATCGGCTCTTGACGTTTCAATCAGGGCGCAGGTCCTGAACCTTCTCAACGGTCTGAAGGAAAAACTCGGCCTGACTTATCTTTTCATTTCCCACGATCTGTCCGTCGTGCGCTTCATATCCGACCGCATAGCGGTCATCCGAGCGGGCCACATCGTGGAACTTGCCGAATCTGAGGAGCTGTTCCGGAGGCCCTTGCATCCGTACACGCAAGCCTTGCTGTCAGCGGTTCCCTACCCAGATCCCGAACGCGAGCGGCGGAAGTCCTTGATCGTCTACGACCCCCGCGAGCACGAGAGTCCGGATGAAGAACTTCTTTGGACAGAGATAGCGCCTCAGCATTTCGTCTCCGGAACA
>CAZMEF010000053.1:0-9475 GCA_964565305.1 uncultured Eubacteriales bacterium
GCAATCGCCTCACGAAATGCGCCTCCAGGCTTTCCCTGCTTTCATGTCCGATGCTCGCCAGGTCATAATCCGGCCTGTACCGGCCCGTGAGGCGAAGAGAAAAAAACTCGGGCGCGAGGCTCGCCTCAAGAGAAGGCAAGTCCACCTCGAGATCGGATTCGACTCGTCCCGCCAGGTCTATCGTCCAGATGTCGCGCGATCTCGCAATAGGTTCGGCCAAGTCCAAAATGGCGTTCTTGATCTGCTCGACTCCGAGTAGCCCCGTCACATCCAAAGATTCCGCCCTGATCTGCCTTTTGCAGATCGGCCGGAACCCGGCGTTGACCCGAGCGTCTATGCCGTCACACTTTTCGACCTCAACCACGTATATCCCGCGGGGACCAACGTCGCCCATGTCCAAAGGCTCCGGACAACCCGGGTAAACCACCGTCGTCCCACCGGCCAGGACTGAAGAAGGAGCGTGTATGTGGCCCAAAGCCAGATAATCTAGATCTGAACAGGCCACATCCTCCAAAAAGACAGGCAGGTACGCCTCTTTCTCCGCCGCTCCAGGCCTGACGACCTGGCCGTGAAGGGCCATGATGTTGACAAGAGCAGAATCGCGCACCCTGAAACCGGGCAGTATGGGCGTGGTCCGCCTGTAGGACGTCCAAGCCGCCCCGTAGACGGCGGCGCCTATGTCGGGAAGCACGCGTTCTTCTATCTCACCAGATAGGAAAATCGTGACGTTGGGCGGCCAGGGAATTCCGCGGTATAGAGAATCTGGAAAGGCCGGATCGTGGTTACCGGGCGCGATGAAGACCCTGGTCTTCGAAATCGAGCCTAAGGCCTCTGAAGCCTCTCTCGCCCATGACGGCCTGGCAAAGCGATGTTCAAAGAAATCCCCCGAGATGATAAGGATATCGGCGGACTCTTCCCCGGCTATTCTCACTATCTCGAAAAGGGAGGATTCCACTTCCCCCCGTCTTAAGCCGGCCTTTGCGGGCTCTAGAACTTTCGACGCGGGTTTCCCAGCGTGGATGTCAGCGCAGTGCACGATCTTGATCATGTCGGTCCCCCGGGATGAAAAGTTCTCTCCCCGCTAGACCGTATCCTGCAGCGTCTTGCCGCTCTTTTTGAGATCGTCCCATTTCCCGCAACGTGAGCCCCATCTGGCGACGGGGACCCCATCTATGAGGATCTCTTGTATCTCGCAGTTGTTCGCGCAGTCATCACAAGGGAAACCGCGACTTTTGGCAGAAAAAGTGGCGATCTTGGAGGCGCCCCTAAACTTGGACTCGCCGACACGCCCTTCCGCGTGCCGCTCTGCGGCGATCAGGGCGGCCCCGTAAGCTCCCATCACCTTGAAGTGGGGCGGGATGGTGAGTTCTTGCCCGATTTTGTCCTCTAGCGCTTTCTTTATGCCCGCGTTGGCCGCAACGCCGCCCTGAAACAAGACTCTGGGGCGGATCCTTTGACCGCGCGCCACATTAGTCATGTAGTTAGAGGCCAACGCGACGCAAAGCCCGGCTATAAGGTCCTCTTTCCTGTAGCCCATCTGCTGCTTGTGTATGAGGTCCGATTCGGCGAACACGCCGCACCTGCCGGCTATCCTCGCCGGCGCGCGAGAACGAAGCGCCCAGTCGCCGAAGTCCTCAACGCGAATGCCAAGCCTTTCGGATTGGTGGTCCAGAAACGACCCCGTCCCTGCGGCGCACACAGTGTTCATGTTAAAACCCGTCGGATACCCGGCGTTGAAGAACACGATCTTTGAGTCTTGGCCGCCGATGTCGATCAAGGTGCCTACGTCGGGGAACAAGTGTGAAGCGGCCCTTGCGTGACACGAGATCTCGTTTTTCACAATGTCGGCCCCGGCGATGACGTTGGCCAGCTCCCGGCCCGAACCCGTCGCCCCAACCGAGGCTATGCGTCCCGTGAACCCGGCCGCCCTCAGGTGCCCAAAACCCTCCTGCAGAGCCCATATGGGACCGCCGTCGTTTCGGATGTAGTCTTCGAACATCAAATGAGCGCCTTCGTCTATTAGCGTAAGTTTTGTGGTGACGCTCCCTACATCCATTCCCAAGAACGCAGGCCTTTCGCCCTTCATCTGACGCCCGCTCGCTTTCTTCGTCCGGCCAAGAGGTCGCAGAAAGCCTCAATCCGGGTAGTCAGCCCCTGGACGGCGGTCTGCTCCGTTATCATCAACGACAACACGGGAAAATCCAAGTCAGTAGCCAATCTGACCAGCACGTTCTGGGCTATGATCTCAGGCATACAAGTAAACGGGAACACGTGTATCGCCCCATCCAGCCCATCCTTCTTGGCCAAAGCCGCTTCTCCAACCGACTCGCGCCCGTGGCCGCCGACATCGGGTTCGAGATACGGACGCGCCGCTCTGGCGATCTTGTTGTAACACGCGGCGGCGCCCGGTAGCCGCAGCAGATGGTAGTTGACCCAAGTAGACAAACCCAGGTTATTCCTGACCCAGACCCTTTCCTCCAAGGACCCCAGAACCCGCTCCACATCCTTGTTGGCGAACGGCTCGTTAACGAGATATATCTCGCCTATCAACGCGACCTTCAGCGGATCGTCCTTGACGCGCGCGATATCTCTTGCCGCGCGGGCGAACCGTCGCAAGGTCTGCTCCACTCCCAGGAAAGATCCTGCTTCCCGCAGCTCCTTTAGGAACAAAGAGTGAAGCCGGTCGCCCGAACCCCTGCTCTCTTCGGCCGCGCGTAGTTCCCTGAGGATGTCGGCCGCCTTGTCCATTACGGCCAGTTTCCGGATCGCGAGAGCAAGCCCGCCTGCCGCTTTCGCCACCTTGGTCTCGCCAACAGCTTCCTTGTAGCAGCGGATGAAAGCTTCGCCTTTGTCTTTCCAGGGGAACGGCGAATCGAACGCTAACAGTTTCACCTTGTACCCGGCCCTGTCGAGGATCCCTTGCATCACCTGGGAGTACCAACCCAAGCGGCATCTGCCTTTGCCCTGAATCATGAGCACCTTCTCGATGCCTTTGTCCGCCAGATTCCTCACTTGCCCAAGAACGGTGACCATGGGCGAGCATATGAACTCGGGCGCCAACTCCTTGCCCGACGTCGTCATGTCCTCATTCAAGTCCGGCGCCCTCACGACCGGGACTCCCATGTAGCCGAACATCGCCTCAAGGGCGATCCCCAGGTTTCCGAGGTTCACTATCCCGAGCGGCCCGGGAGCTTCGACCTTCGAAGCGGGAGTTGCCGCCGCCCGGACCCCTGTACTCGCACTCAGAAAGGGCGCGGGCCTCCTCCGCGAGTCCATGAACGCTTCCAATCTGGTCACGAGTCCGCCCTCCCCGGTGTGCTCATCCACCGTGAGGTTCAGGAGAGGAATTCCCTGCCTTTCGGCCTCTTCGCCTATGTAGTTCTCTATGATGGAGGCGGGGCCGCACGAGAACGCGGCGACGAAAACCATTCTGTCAACCCGCCTGTTCCTCAGAAGATGAAGGGCGGCGCCCAGTATCCTGGCCTCGATGGTCCAAGCTTTGTCGCCGTCTGGAATATCCGAGAGCGCTTCGTCGGCATCTGATAAGGCCACTTCCTCAGCGGTGACGACAGAGCCGTAGCCCCTTAGCTCCTGCATAACCCGGCGGCCGAAAACATCGTTCAGCACATACGCGTGCCCCATCACGGCGGTGTCCCATCGATCTTCGCTCTTGACCGCGGAGGCCTGTTCCCGGGCCATCACCCACTCCGCCAAAGCTTTGTCAAGAAGCGAGAACACCAGGGCTTTATCTGTGATCCCTATTTGTCTTGCCGCATGAACCCACGACATGCGCCAGGAGCGCGGGTTATCCCTGAAGTCAATGTGAGGACAAAGCATCTCCGAATCATGGAGTCCGAGCCCGGCCTTTAGCATAGAAGGCAAACCGATCATTTTCGGGCAGCAATAGGATGTTGATGAAAGAGATACGACCGTAGGCACTAGAAGGGGGCAGGCGCCCTGATCGAGCAGCCGTTTAGCGTGGGCAAAGGCCACCTTGACGGACACGCAAGGTTCATCGGTGGGGCAAAGAGACAGGAGCTGGAGGTCCCTTTCGCTCGTGTCCGGAGACTCCAGCCACAAAATGCCCAAGCCGTCCAGGAAAGTGCGTATGAACGGGTACAGGTAGTGGTAACCGAGACTACGTGGGACTCCTACGCGCATGGGGTTTGGCCCGCCATCCTCTCCTGGGGTATCAACCTGTATAGCATGTCCCGGAAAGAGCGGCGTTAGCCGAGGGATAGGGTGGGCGCTACAAGGCGGCGCCTGTTCTAACGATCACCGCCTTCGCGATGCCGCTTGAGACGGTCACGTCGAGTTTGGTGGCCGCGGACTCGTAGTCGGGCGTCAACCAAGCGTTGCCGGCCTTGACGAGCCCCTCTTCGGAGAAGTCGCGAGTGGTGAGACCCCCGCTCATGGCGATCCGCAAGCCCGCGGCCTCCGGAATCGCGATCGATAGGTTGGAAACGCCCCCGCTCACCTGAATCCTGGTCTCCTTCCCACTCAGGCCCATCTTCAGCGAGAGCTTCGTTACTCCCGCGGAAACGCTTACCTCGCTGACATACAGCTCTGTCGCGTCCAACTCCAAATTCACGACCCCGCCTTCAAGCGACACCGAGGTGAAAAGCGCGGGGTTCACTCCGAACGTCCATTCTTGCTTGCCCGACTGGGGCGTGTTGACGGGAACCGAAGTCCGGACGGACGCCGAGATCTCTCCGCCCTTCGCGGAACTGGATAATCCGGGCTCGTACCTGTCCCAGCCAAGTTTTCCGGCCAGAGCCAGGACAGAATCCTCATCACCCAAACTCGCGTTGCCCGCTATGAGGACATCCATGGCAGGAGCGTCAAGATCTAGTCTCAGGGAACTAACCCCCTGTTCGAGACCGACTTGAACGTCCTTGACCTCCGGTGTGGGATTCTGCGAAGAACCGAATTGATAGCCCCATCTGCTTAAGGCGGAGCCCGCGCCGGCGTACGGGTTAATGGTCGCCAATATCAATATGACGATGACCGATATGGCCAGCCCGGGCACGCGCCATTGGGACAAGGCCACCTGGATACCGAGCCCAATGAGCAAGGCGGGCCAGTAGTTCAGAGCAGCCAGCCATATTTCCCAAGGCAGGTATCCCGTGGTATTCATGAGCAAGATCGCTCCGACGACCACTAGACTAAGCCCGCTCAAAAGACGCCTAACCATGTCGCCTCACCTACTCCTAAGCGCCCCAAAGACGAGAATTAACCCGAGGCCGATGATAGTGATGGGCCACCAGTTCCTAAGCAAGTGAAACGGGATGCGAAAAAGCTGCGGCACGAGCCTGCGCGCCAAGATACAGACACCCACTACGATCAGCGCGTAGCCCAGAACCTGACGGCCGGAACCTCCATGCCGGGTAGGAGCAGGGCCAGCTGACGGGTCCTGAGCGCCGTCCGTGTCTACTATCTGGGCAACCGGAGGGTTCCGATAGTGCTCGGCCCCCTGCGACGCTTCGGGTATGATCACCCAGGCGAGGATGTACGCGGCGACAACTTCATGAACAAAAACGGCCGCCAAGGCCATAACGAGCCTCACAACCGTAACATCGATGTCGAAATAATCTGCCGCTCCCGCGGCGACTCCGCCAAGAATCCTGTTTTGCCTAGACCTGTATATGCGCCTCACGACTTGTCGCCTCCACTGTGTGACGTCTTCCACTGATACAAGAGTACTGCCGTCACAATGCCGCCAAATGCGAACACGCCGGCGATCTGGGAAAGCACCGGGCCCGACATGATCTTCAGAGAGGAAATGCCGTCCGCCCTGACCGCCGTAACGATCCCTTTGAGACTCGAGAGCCAAGCGCCGGACGCGAAGAAATCCCAAAGCCCCGCAAGATCCGCCAAAGGCGTCAGATATCTTCCTTTCAGCGCAGGCGGCAACCGGTCGGCGAGAAGCCACCGGCCCACGCTTAAAACCAAGAAGGCGATCGCACCAAATGCCCACTCGATTCTGAGTTGTCCGGGCGCTTCCTCGGGGGCGCCTCGATACCTGTCTCCTGCGGGGATCTGATCAGCCGGCAAAATCGGCGGGGGGAATTCGAGCGCCTGAACCTGGGACATCAGGGTATCCAGCAACCCTTCCGGCACTTCTGCGTGCTGGATTTGGGCCAACTCACGTTGGAACTTCTCAAGATCCGAAAGCCTTTTTCGGCATGAACTGCAAAAGGCCAAATGGACCCTCACTCTAAGCGAATCTATTGCCGTCAAATCTTTGTAAAGGTGCGACTCAAGTTTTACGTCATCCGGACACGTGCCCGGTATCATGGGATAGCACCACCTAGGCTCATCTTGAAAAAGTACCTCCGGCCGTCATGCCGTCCATGTCACTCCGTTGGCCTCTAGCATCTTTCGTAGCATTTGCCGCCCTCTGTACAACCTGTTTTTGATGACGGTATCTTTCATGCCCGTAAGGTCGGAAATCTCCCTTATCGAAAGGCCATCGACGTGGAACATGACAACCAACTCCCGGTAGCCATCCGCCAACTTGGATATGGCCTCATCTAGAATTTCCCTCAATTCCTTGGTCTCGTAGCTCTCATCGGGTTTAGGGTCTGAGCACGACAGCCTTATGGATTCGACTTCAGTGTCATCAATGGAACTCTCTCGCGGCGTCCTGCCAATTTTGCGGCCCCTGTCCGCGCAGATATTCCACGTTATCCTATACACCCACGGAAGGAACGGTTTTTCGGGATCAAATGACGCAAGAGCTCTGTAGACTCTCAACAGAACCTCCTGCGTGATGTCCATGGAATCCTCGCGGTTTCCGGTCATTCTATAAGCAAGGCTGAAAATACTCTTGTGATACCTTTGCACCAGTTCCCCAAAGGCATCCCTATCGCCTCGAAGCGCTCTTTGAATGAGCTCTTGGTCCCCCAAACTCAAAAGACAGCCTCCAAAGGGCGCATCATTGATTCGTAATACGTCTCGTGCCGCGCCAAGTCTGAAAAACACCTGCCCCATGTGCCCACAGGAATTGTAACAAAGGATCGGGCGCGTGTCCTTAGCCGGCCGCACTGAGACGGCCGTAATGAGCGGTCCGGCCGGCAGGGTTAGCGTGAGGTTCCGCGGAAGAATTCATGGTGCTCAGACAGAGACCAGGTAGAGGAGGAACGGGCAGTGTTTGATCTGTTGCTGAAAGGCGCGACCGTTGTGGACGGTAACGAAAAGCCCGGATTCGTGGCGGACGTGGGGATCAAGAGAGGAAGGATTTCCGCGATCGGTGATCTGTCGGAGGCGGAAGCCGGCGAATCGATCGACCTTAAGGGTCTTGTGCTCTCTCCGGGGTTCATAGACATGCACTCACACTCGGATCTTTCCATCCTGACAAACCCCGGGGCGGAGAGTTCCCTCTCACAGGGAATAACGACTGAATTGGTGGGAAGTTGTGGGTGGTCACTTGCGCCCGTGAAAAAGGAAATTCGTGAATCGGTGCTTAAAGGGCTGCTCTACGGTCTGATAAATCCGACCGCCTACGATGATGTCGAATGGACGCACCATTCATTTGGGGAACTGCTGGATAAATTCGAAAAGACGGGGACCGGAGTCAATATCGCCCCGCAGGTGGGCCAAAGCCTCATCCGGGCCCACGTGGTCGGAACAGAGAAACGGGCGGCGGCGCCGGGCGAAATCGAGGCGATGAAGGTCCTCCTGCAAGACGCAATGGAAGCGGGCGCGTGGGGCATGTCAACGGGCCGGAGCTACAAGCCCGGAGGCCATGCCCCGACCTCGGAAATCGTGGAGCTGGCGAAAGTAGTCGCGAAATACGAAGGGATCTACTCAACTCACATGAAGAACGAGGGAAACGCCCTATTCGAGGCCGTGGAAGAAGCGTTGACCATCGCCAAAGAAGCGGAGATTAGCGTTGAGATATCCCACCATAAGGCCGTAGGCAAAGCCAACTTCGGCAAAGTGAGAAGAAGCCTTGAGATGGTCGCTGATGCCAGAACGCGAGGATACCATGTCAGCGTCGACTGCTACCCCTACGAGTTTGCGCAGTCAAGCGCTCTGGCCAGGTTCCTGCCGCTAGAGACGCTCCGTTCGTTCGCAAGCGCAGGGGTCGCCTCGTCGCCTTCTCTTGCGCAAATAGACTATGTCTTCGCTCAATCAAAACTAAGAGACCCCGAAGTTCTCGAAGCGCTCAGGAACTCGAAAGAGGTTCAAAAAGCTGCGAAGCAGTCATCGGGCAGCATTGTCGTAAGGTCTCCCTCTTTCCCCGGGGCGGAAGGCCGCGTGATCACGGAATATGCCCGGGAACTGGGTAAAGAGCCTCTGGATCTTGTCCTGGAGATCCTGGCCGCCGACGGAATGGACGCCTGGGCCGCAGCCTGCATAAGTCTGGATGATGTCCGCACCGTACTCTCTGCCCCGTTCGCGATGCCGGGCACAGACGCGTTCGCCCTTGACCGTCCCATAACCCCTACCCCGGTCCACCCGCGCCACTACGGGACTTTCCCAAGGGTCGTCGGCACTTTTGTGAGAGAAGGCCTGTTCTCCCTCGAAACGGCCGTTATGAAATGTACTTCGCTTCCGGCCCAAACGCTTGGCCTTTCGAAACGAGGTTCGATCGAGCGCGGGAACCACGCCGACCTGGTCGTCTTTGATCCGGATCGTCTCGTTGACACGGCGACCGGCGTTGACCCGTACAAGAAGGCTCTTGGGATAGAATACGTTTTCGTGAACGGAATCAAAGCGATGGAACGCGGCGTCGTGAGGCCCTCTTTCGGAGGCAAGGTCCTCAGGAAACGTTGAGAGCCCACAAGATCGCCGACTCTATGGCCTCAATGACGAGAGCCTCCGGTTGGGGCAGCGCTTCCTTGAGGCCTAATTGTGAAAGTTGGGGGGTCCCGCCGCCTCGCCCGCCAAGGGCCTCCGAAATGCGGGAGACAACGGCTCGCGCGTCGGGCCCCTCTTTGGGACAGGCGACGGCGGTCTGAAAACGCGGAGACATGGTGAACAAGGCGACCGGCACTGCCGTGCTTTCCGACACCTTTTTGGCCGACAGTCTCAATTCGTCCGGGCCCTTCCCCGACAAGTGTTTGACGACGAATGCTGTCCCGTCGGTTCTCCGCGCCTCGGCGATCATCTTCTCGATCTCGACTGCCAGCAGCTGTTCTTTGACAGAGGCGATCTCTTTGTCAAGCGAAGAGACTTTGCTCAACAGGGAGCGGACGGCATCGGGCGCCTCTGACGCGGCCGAGGAAAGTAGCCCCGCCGTTTCCGTCAGGATCCGTTCCTTTTGCCCGTAATCGGCGAGCGCCCGCGCTCCGCACCGAAAGATGACCCGCGCCCCGCCGTGAGCCTTGTCGGTCCCGTTGATCTTGATGAGCCCGATCTGACCCGTCGAGGCGACATGCGTGCCTCCGCAAGCGCACGCGTCGAAATCGCCAACGTACACGACGCGGATATCGTCGGAATCTATGGGGAGGCGTGTCCTAATGTCCTC
>CAZMEF010000054.1:0-9466 GCA_964565305.1 uncultured Eubacteriales bacterium
CGACCGGACACAACACCGTAAGGCACGGTTCTAGCGAGCCAGGTCCTCTGCCATGTCGTAAAGGTCCCAATCGATCTCTTTCTTGTGGGAAGCCACTTCAGACATCGGAGTCAGGATTATCCCCGCCCCCCGTATGCCCACCATGGCATTCGACCGTTCCGCCATGAGAGCGTCCACCGCTGCGGAGCCTAGTCGCGACGCGATAAGGCGGTCAAGCGCGGTTGGGGTACCGCCTCTTTGAACGTGCCCCAGAATGGTAACTCGCAGCTCCATGTCCATGCAACGCTGGATATCCTTGGTCAGTTCGATGCCGCTTCCGGCGCCTTCGGCGACAACTATGATGCTGTGAACCTTGCCCCTGTTCAATCCACGCTTGAGTTTGACGCATATTTCCTCGACATTCACAGGTAGCTCGGGTATGAGGATGCTCTCAGCCCCGCCCGCCACGCCCACGGCGAGGGCCAGGTGCCCGGCTTCCCGCCCCATAGTTTCCACCACGAAGACGCGTTCGTGGGAAGTGGCGGTGTCACGCAACCGGTTCACGGCCTCGACGCCGGTATTGAGCGCCGTGTCGAACCCGATGCTGTAGTCCGTAAACGGGATATCGTTATCGATGGTACCGGGAACGCCTATCGCCTTCACGCCCCGATTGACCAGTTCCACCATGCCTTTGAGGCTGCCTTCGCCCCCGATGACTACTAGGCCGCCGATCCCGGCCCCCGTCAAGCGCGCGGTGGCCAAGTCCAGCCCTTCGGGTCTGGAAAACCGTTCGGATCTCGCAGTATGCAATATGGTACCGCCGCGGTGGATTATGTCTCCTACAGACTCTACGCCCATGGGTTGGAAATCGCCGTCGAGGAGGCCGTCGTATCCCCGCCTGATGCCATATACAGTAAGGCCGCGAGACAGGCCCCTTCTTACGACTGCCCTGATCGCGGCGTTCATTCCCGGGGCGTCTCCCCCGCTTGTCAGTACTCCGATTCTCATGGAATTACGCCCGCACGGTCCCCATCAGTTGCATGAGTATGGAGTGGGCTTCGTCTATCTCTATCTCCGGAACGAGCAGTTCCACCTGCCTGGATATGCGATCGCATTCCGAACCACACCCTCTCAGCATCACGAGCACGCCATCTTTGGCGAGCCTATCCTTGATGCTTTCCGCCTCTTTCCATCCGGACGCCACGTAGACTACAGTCCACACAGGCAGGCCCATAGCCCCGCGTTTAGGACCGTGGGCTTTCCTCCCTTCGCTCCATGGACTATTCTTTCTCGTCGAGAATGCCCCATACAGCGGGTGAATCCGCGTCCATCATTTCCCTTGCCAGTATTCGACGCGTTTCTTCCTGCTCCTCCAGGCTTCCCCGCACCAGGACGACCTTTTCCCTAACCAGGAAGCCACGGGACTTTTGCCACGTCTTGGGGAACACGATCACTTCGACGGAACCGAAGTCGTCTTCTACGCTCACAAACGCCATTTCCTCCCCGGCCCTAGTGCTCACCTTCTTGACGGTAGATATCCTGCCGCCGACCATCACTTCCTGCCCGTCTTGGAAGGAATCAAGTTCGGGTATCGGAATCGCTTTCTTGTGAAGCAGGTCCTTGTACTTCTCCAAAGGGTGTCCGCTGAAATACATGCCAAGGAGTTCCCTTTCCCATTGCAGCCGCACATCTAGAGAAACTTCTGTGCCTTTGGAACCCACAGAAGGAATTCTCTCTCCCCCTACAGGTTCTCCGAAGAGCGAAAGCTGGCCTTCTTTGCGAGACGATCTCATGGTAAGCGCCTGATCCATGATCTCAAGATTAGCGTAACGGGTCCCCAGTTGATCGCACGCTCCGCTTTGAATGAGACTTTCCGCCGCTTTGCGGGTCAGATGACGTCCTTCGATGCGCCCTGTAAGGTCTTCGAATGAAAGATAGGGACCGTTAACAGATCGCTCGTCAACGATGGCCTTGGCCAAGTGCCCTCCCACGTTCTTTATGCCACCCAGTCCGAAGCGAATGCCATCCTTTTCTGCGGAAAACTCCACCTTGCTCGAACATACGTCGGGTCCCTTGACCGAGAGGCCGATCCTTTTGGCCTCTTCCAGATACACGCCCACTTTCCCTTGATCTGCCGCAACCGATGACAGCAAGGCGGCCATAAATTCCTTGGGGTAGTTGGCCTTAAGGTACGCCGTCCTGTACGCGATCAGCGCGTACGGAGCGGCGTGGTTCTTGCTGAACCCATAGTTCGCGAACTTCAAGATCAAAGCGTATATGCTCTTGGCGGTTTCCCGGGGTATCCCCTTTGTCTTCGCGCCGTCCAAGAACCTGGCTTCCATTTCCACCAGCAGGTCCTTCTTTTTCTTCCCCACAGCTCTCCTCAAGACGTCCGCTTCGCCCAACGAGAAACCTGACACGGCGTGAGCGACCTTCAATATCTGCTCTTGGTACACCAGCACCCCGTGGGTTTCCGACAGGACGGGTTCCAGACTTGGGTGGGGATAGTGGGGACTGCCTGACCTCGCCCTCAAAAACTCGGGAATCTGCTCCATCGGCCCGGGACGGCACAAAGCGACTGTAGCGATGATGTCCTTGAGGGCCCCGGGCTTCATCTCTTTCAGAAAGTCCCTCACCCACGACGCTTCCAGCTGGAAAACGCCCATCGCGTCTCCCTTTGAGAGCATGTCAAAGGTGGCCTTATCGTGAGCCGGGATGTTTTCCAACGCAAAAGGAACTTCTTTTCTTTCATTGATGATGGCCAAGGTCTTCTGGATCACCGTAAGTGTTCTCAATGCCAGGAAATCGATCTTCAACAATCCTAAGGTTTCAAGGTCCTCCATTGAGTATTGCGTTATGACCCCGCCCTCTGATGCCCTGGCCAGCGGAACATAGTTCCATAAGGGCCCCTTCCCTATCACGATGCCGGCGGCGTGGGTGGATGAGTGCCGGGGCATGCCTTCAAGCTTGAGAGCTGTTTCAATCAGTTCCTTTACTTCGGGTCTGGATTGCATCTCGCGAAGGGCGGGAACCATCTCCAGCGCCTTGTCCAGGGTCATCCCTATCTGATACGGGATCAACTTCGCGATCCTATCAATCTCCTGATAAGGAAGGGCCAGGGCTCTGCCGACGTCTCTCACGGCCGCGCGGGCCGCCATGGTCCCGAAGGTCACGATCTGCGCCACGCGGTCCTCGCCGTACTTGCGCTTCACGTACTCTATGACCTCGTCCCGCCTGTCGTCTTGGAAGTCGATGTCGATGTCCGGCATGCTCACCCTTTCGGGATTCAGGAACCGTTCGAATACCAGATCGTGCTCGACGGGGTCGATATCTGTGATACCCAACACGAAGGCCACGAGGCTGCCCGCCGCCGAGCCCCTGCCCGGGCCGACGGCGATGCCGTTATCCTTGGCGTACTTGACGAAGTCCCAGACCACCAGAAAGTACGACGAGTACCCCATCCTCCGGATCATGTCAAGTTCGTAGAAGAGCCGCTCTTCGCGAGATCTGTCCGAAATGCCTCCTGACCGGCGCCTGAGCCCTTCGAGGGCCATGGCTCTCAAAGTGTCGTCGGCATTTTGGCCCGGTGGCAGGGGATATTCGGGGAGGTGAATCTGCCCGAAGTCAAGATGGACGTTACAACGTTCGGCGACTGAGCCTGTGTTGGTTATTGCCGCAGGGATATCAGCGAAGAGGCCCGCCATCTCCGAAGGCGAACGCAAATAGAAGTCGCTGCCGGTGAACCTCAGCCGTTTCGGGTCCTTAAGAGTGGACGCCGTTTGAATAGCCAGCAGGACATCGTGGTGTCTGGCGTCGGCTTTGGTCACGTAATGGCAATCGTTGGTGGCGACAAGAGGAATGCCGCTACGGGAAGCGAGTTCGCGAAGCCCGGCGTTGACTCGTTCCTGCCCCGGAACACCGTTCCTTTGGAGTTCCACAAAGACGTTGTGGCGCCCAAAGATGTCAATGTAGCGTTCCAGAGCCTTCCCGGCGCCCCTCTCATCGCCCGTCGAGATCAGGTAGGGCACCTCGCCTTCCACGCACGCCGTAAGCGCGATAATGCCCTTCGGATTGTCGGATAGCACCTCAAGGTCGACGCGAGGCCGGTAGTAAAACCCCTCCAAGTGCCCCCTGGACACTATCCGCATGAGGTTCCTGTAGCCTTCGTCGGACTCCGCCAGAAGCACAAGATGGTACGGCTTGTCGCTTGTGCCGCCTGACTTTGAAAGCCTGGACCCACGGGCAAGGTAAACCTCCGAACCTATGATCGGCTTCAGTCCGTGAGATTGGCAGGCCTCCACGAAAGGAACTACCCCGTGCATGTTCCCGTGGTCCGTTATCGCCATGGCGGTCATGCCCATGCGTTCCGCGGTCTCGCACGCTTCACGGATTTTTGTCGCCCCGTCCAGGAGGCTGTATTCTGTGTGCAGATGCAGATGTGTAAAGTCCATCCTACTAATTCCCTCCGCCTATGTGAATAGGCCTAGGTTTTGTGTAAAATCAAACTAGATTTGACATACGGAGGATATCTAAAATGCCCTGGAAATACTGCCCGGATTGCGGGGAAATCTCTTACAGCGCCGCTACTCATTATGACACCTGGTCTTGCCCCCATTGTGGTCGCGAGCTTCGGGACGAACCCGAATACGATCGTAAAGAGGCACAAGCCCTTCGGACCAAGCGCATCGACAACCGGGCGCAGAAGCAGGATGGTGAAGACGAGCAGGAGTAATCCCAAAACTCCGGGCTCATCGCCCGCTCCCATCCGTCTCGCCCTCATCCCATCGCACGGACTCGCTCCCTTTGCTCTTTCCTAGCTACTTTCTCTTTGAGCAGCGGATATCCTCCCCGGATCGCACTTGCCGTTCAGTGGACAGTCATCGCAGCAGGGATTTCTCGCCGCGCAAACGCGGCGGCCGTGTTCGATCAACGTGATATGAAGGGGCATTTTTAAATGCGACGGCGTTATCCTTTCAAGGATCTTTTGCGCCTTCGCCGCGCCACAGGATGCCGGCACCAATCCCATACGGCGGGACAACCTCAATACATGAGTGTCGACGGGAAAGGCGGGCAGGCCAAGGCCGAATCCCAGAACGCAGGCGGCGGTCTTTGGGCCGATCCCCCGTAGAGACACCAAATAGTCGTAGGCTTCGTCCTGACTCATGTTTTGGAGCGGTTCAAGCGTTATGTCGCCGAAATCCGCCTTCAACTTTGCCAGGGCGGCCCTTACGACCAGAGCCTTTTCCTTGTACAGGCCACCGGGTTTCAGCGCCGCTTCGACCTTTTCCACAGGCGATTCCAAAACGTCATCCCACGTGGGAAAAGTCTCTTTTAGTTGCGCGAACGCCTTTGAACTGAGCGTGTCGTTTGTGGCCTGGGAAAGGATGGTCGCGATCAGACAATCTACGGGCAGCCCTTTACTGCTTTCCAAAAGGCGGGACTTGACGTCCGGGTACAACGGCGACAACAGCGCGAAAACTTCTTCGGGCGTAAGGGTCGGGTCATCCATCCAGTTTCGCCACCATCTTCTTGAAGAGCTCTCCGCGCTCTTCGAAGTTTTGGAACATATCGTAGCTTGCGCACGCGGGAGATAGCGCGACAACCCAACCGGGGCGCGCTTTGTCACCGGCAAGAGCAACCGCCTGCTCAAGCGTCGAGGCGCGAACGACTTCGTTTTTCGATCCCGCCTTAAGCAAGGATTGTTCGATGGCGGACGCGGACGCGCCTAGAGTGACGATCATGCACTCTCTTTTGGCGATGCGGCGCGCCAGGTCATCGAAAGGTATGCCTTTGTCGTAGCCTCCGAGTATGAGGACCAGTGGGCCCGGCACTGTATCCAACAAAGCTTCTGTGCGGTCGGGGCTTGTGGCGATGGAGTCGTTAATGTATCTAACTCCGGCCACCTCGCGTACAAACTCGATCCGGTGCGGCACCCCTTTGAAAGAACCGATGGCACTCTGTATGGCGCCCGGCCCCGCTCCCAGAAGCGAAGACAACAACGCGGCCCCCAACGCGTTGGAAACGTTGTGAAGCCCCGGCACAAGAAAATCACCGCGGTGGCCAAATGACGCCGCAGCCTGCAGCCCGGCGCGCCCCGCGATAGCTTCGGCGGGCGCCATCTTCAATTCACCACGTTCGGACCACGCCAGCATCGAGAACCGGGATTCGCCGCCCTCGAGGATCCTTCTCGCCTCGCAGGCATCAAGCGTGTAGCCGGCCACTTTGCCGGGGCATTTTTCCGCGAAGCGCCTCGTCACCGGATCGTCCAGATTGACGACGCACCAATCGCCGGGGCCTTGGAACGCGAAGATCCGCGATTTGGCGCGAACGTACCGGTCGTACGAATCGTGCACGTCCAAGTGGTTTGGATGAAGGTTGAGAACGAGCGCGGCCGCCGGGCTTTTGGAAACCAACTCAAGTTGAAAGCTGGACAACTCGAGGACCACGGTCTCGCCGGGCCCGATGTCGTCCACCTGCTCTATGAGCACAGAGCCGATATTGCCGCCGATGTGAATGCCCTCGCCGCCCGGGTGGCTTTCGCGGAGCATAAGGCCCGCAAGAGCCGTCGTCGTCGTTTTCCCCGCGCTCCCGGTAATGCCCGCTACCTTACCTCTGCAACGTTCCAAGAACAAGCCGATTTCGCCGGAGATCCGGGCCCCCAACTCCTTGGCGCGCTCGATCTCCGGCAGGCTTTTCTTCATCCCGGGCGTGAGGAAGACGTGAGGCATGCCCGGCAGAGCCTCCAGGTACTTCTCTCCCAGGCTCCAATTCACGCCGAGCGGATCCAGGGACTCGTATGCTTCACCGAGTTCCGCCCGAGTTTTCTTATCAAAGCACGTCAGGTGAGCGCCTTCTTTGGCAAGATAACGGCAAAGAGCCCGGTTGGACTTCCCCAAGCCAACCACCGCGACTTCGAGGCCCTTGTAGGTCTTTGGCGCAGGCCGGTTATCCACGAGCTTCACCCCGAATAAGCGCGTCTATTTTGCGGTGGCGAGCGCTTTTTCCATTCTGTTCAGGCCTTCGGCGATGAGTTCCATGGATGTCGCGTAGGAAAGCCTGAGGTTTCCTTCCGTTCCGAAAGCCTGCCCAGGAACCACCGCGATGCGGGCCTCTTCAAGAAGTGTTTCCGCGAGGGCGGAGTCGTCCTTAATATGCCTGCCACAGACGGTCTTTCCTATGAAGGAAGAAATATCGGGGTAGACATAAAAAGCCCCCGGCGGCGTAAGGCACTCGACGCCCGGCATGTCTTTGAGACGCTTGACCATGTAATCGCGCCGCTTCTTGAATTCGGCGTGCATGATCGCGAGCGGTTCTTGGGGGCCGGTCAGACCGGCGAGAGCGGCCTTTTGGGAAATGGACGCCGGGTTAGAGGTGGAGTGACTCTGGATATTCGACATCGCCGCGATCACATCGGACGGGCCGACAGCGTAACCGATCCTCCACCCTGTCATCGCATAGGCCTTGGAGACTCCGTTCACCGTCACCGTAACGGCTTTGAGTTCAGGTGAGAGCGCGGCGATGGACACGTGTTCTCCTTCGTATATCAGTTTCTCGTATATTTCGTCGGAGATGATCGCGATGTTGTGCTTCAGACAAACTTCCCCTATGGCGCGGAGCTCTTCTCTCGTATAGACGGCCCCTGATGGGTTTGACGGCGAGTTCAGTATGATCAGCGAGGTTTTGGGCGTGATCTTCTTCCCGAGCGAATCCGGATTGACCTTGAAGTCGGATTCGATTCCCGCAGGCACGAAGACAGGCGTTCCGCCCGCAAGCTTCACCATTTCGGGGTAGCTGACCCAATACGGCGCGGGCACCAACACCTCGTCGCCCGTATCGCAAAGGGCGAGGACCGCGTTGAAAATAGAGTGCTTTGCGCCTACAGACACAAGCACGTCGCCCGGTTTGTACGCGAGCCCGTTGTCGTTCTTGAACTTCTCGCACACGGCCAATTTTAGCTCGGCGATGCCGGACGACGCGGTGTACTTCGTGAATCCGGCGCGGACCGAAGCGATGGCCGCGTCTTTTATGTGATCGGGGGTGTCAAAATCGGGCTCCCCGACCCCGAAGCTGACGATGTCAACTCCCTCACTTTGGAGCTTCTTCGTCTTGGCGTCTAACGCCAAGGTGGGTGAAGGGCTGATAGATCCGGCCAGTTTCGATAGTCTCATTGGAAGACCTCCAAATCATGATTTAGTGCGCCATGTTCCCATCTATATTCTGATTCACCGGATCATTCTTTTTGCCCTAGGCCAATACCTTCATGAACCGCCTATAGCCGCTTCGAGGGCATCCGATTAGAAAGTGCCCGGCCGGAAGGGTGAAGGCTTTCGTCAAAACATATATACTCGTGTGGTATTGAACGGCGTGGTGTCACGGTAGAGGAGTGGGAGGCATGTTTCGTCGGGCGACGCCTGGCGTGGTAGCTACGGTGGTTCTCGTAGCGCTACTGGTGCTAGCGGCAACTTCGAGTGCCCTTCCGCTACCGGTCGCGGGCGAGGCGGCCCATAGAAGCCCCGATGGCACGCTGACCCTGCTTGCGGACATACTTGAGAGGTTTCCGGACCGCAAAACGTCCTCTTCTGAGAGCGGGCAGTTCTTATCGTACGCTTCGGCCCTACTTGAAGTTTTCGGCTGGCGCCCGACAGTTTTCCAGTACGAAACCACCTTGCGGAGCTATTCCACTAAGGATAGGAGCACGACGTTCCTGCATGTGTCGGGTGAGAATCTCCTGGCGTTCGGACCCGGCCCGGGCCCATCCGACATAAGCCTTTTGATAGTGGCGCCGTATGACAACTTGCTGTCGGATTACAGCAACCCTTTGGAACCCCGGCCGTACACCGCGGCCTCTTCGGCGGCGTTGTTGCAGCTCGCGTCGGAATTGGGCGGAGAACAAGGACCGGACGGCGGCGTCGCGCTCGCGTTAGTTTCGGGGCACTACCAGTTGGGGGCCGGAACTCGGGCGGTCATGGAGTATCTGAAGGATAGAGGCGTAGACGTCCGCGGTGCTTTGCTACTGGGAGATATGTTTTCAAGTTCCCCGTTAGCGATCGCGCCCAACGAGGTCGCGCCGGCGCTCTCTGCTCTGCGGACTCAAGAGATCGCGCGCGAATGCGGATTGGACTCGCGCGTAGCCTTTCCCGCGCAGTTCACCTGGTTTGTGACGGTCCTTTCCGGGGCGCCTGGGACTATCTCGCCGGACGCCTTGCTCGGCATCGCCGGTTTCGACGGCGAAGGATCCATACTAAACGGATGCGGGGTGCCGGCGATCACACTCGGTTTTCCCACAGGTGACAAAGTCGATTCGGGAAGCGGCGCGACACCTTACACCTTTGATGCAGGGCGGATATCCGCGATAGTCGAGTCGCTCATGCGTCTTTCGGGCGATATCGACCGGCAGCTCTTCGGGTCGACGGCAGAACAAAACGGCGCAAAGGCAGGTGACTCGGTCGCTTTCGCCATTTTCGGGCGCAAGACGGTCGCCACCAAA
>CAZMEF010000055.1:0-3768 GCA_964565305.1 uncultured Eubacteriales bacterium
GGCCGGGCGGTTCCCGATAACGCGACGCCCGATCAGGCGTTCAAACCGGGATATAACCGCGGAGGGGAATCCGTTCGGGTAAGTCGCGAAGGGTTTAGACAAAACGATGCCCGCGATCTCCCAGTGCCCGGTAGTGGTGTCTTTTCCCGGCGAACGCTCGGCCATTTTCAGACACACCCCAAGCGGTCGTTCGGGCGGAGTGCCGGCAATATCTGTTAACAGCCCAAGACCCATCCTGCCCATGTTGGGAAGTCGCAGCGCGTTTTCCGGTCGGGCCCCTACAAGATGCTTCGAGATGTTGCCGAGCGTGTTCGCCCCGGCATCCCCATACAAATGGGCGTCTGGCAAGTGTCCGACGCCCACGCTATCCAGGACTATCAAGAAGACCCGTTCGACCGCTGCCACCGCCTTACACCACGTTCAGCACGCAGATCACCAGCGAGCGGCGCCCGGTTTCGTTCTTGAGGAACCGGCTAATGGTGACAGACAGCTCTTCCTCTATCAAAGACTTCCTCGCGAGTGATTCCAGCGAAAGCGTGCCCACCACATCTTTGACTCGCCCCGCTATCTCATTTGTCAAAGCCTCAACCCTCGCGTTGCGGCTGAAACCCGCCGTCCGCACGACAGGCCCGGTGAGAAGCGCCCCGGTGCTCTTCGAGATCGCGCACGTCACGAAGATGGCTCCCGATTCGCTGACGAACCTGCGCTCCTTCAACCCTACATCGCCGATCTCATCTATGCCCGTACCGTCGATCACAACGGCCCGCGTCTGCACGGAACCGGTTATCCGGCCCTCCTCAGGCGTAAGGCTGAAAATGGAACCATTCTCGCCAATGAGAACGTTGGCGGGCGGAACCCCCGTCGCGACCGCCAGTTCCGCGTGAAGGATGAGATGCCTGTACTCGCCGTGAACAGGTATGAAGAACTTTGGCTTAGTGAGGTTCAGCATTATTTTCTGTTCTTCTTGACTGGCATGTCCTGAAACGTGAACCATCGACTCCTGGGTATACACTACAGTGGCCCCGCGTCGGAAAAGGTTGTCCACGACCCGCGATACCATGGTCTCATTGCCGGGTACAGGCGAGGCGGCCATAATGACCGTGTCGCCTTCCCCGATCTCCACTTTGCGATGCTCCCCGACTGCCATCCTGGCCAAGGCCGATAGCGGTTCGCCTTGGCTGCCTGTCGACAGGATAACTATCCGGGAAAGCGGGTATTTGCCGACGTCGGCCACATCGATCATAGTTCCCATGGGGACCTTCAGGTGGCCCATGGCCAACGAGACTTCAACCACAGTCTCCATACTGCGGCCCACAACAGCGACCTTTCTGCCGTACTTGTAGGCGGCGTCTATGACTTGCTGAATCCGGGGAACGTTCGAAGCGAAGGTCGTGAGTATGATGCGGCCTTCCGCGCTGTGAAAAACCTGTGACAGCGATTCGCCTACCACCCGTTCGGAGGGCGTGAACCCGGGCCGGTCGGCATGGGTGCTATCCGACAACAACGCAAGCACGCCGCGCTCACCCGCCTCGGCGAGCAGGCTGTAATCCGTAGTCTGTCCATCGACCGGGGTCTGATCGAGTTTGAAATCTCCGGTATGGATGATGGTGCCGGCAGGCGTGTCGATGAGCAGGCCCACCGAGTCCGATACGGAGTGGGTAACGCGGTAGAACTGAACTTTGATCGTCCCGAATGTAACCGTGTCCCGCGGGGCGACCACGCGAAAATCGAAATCACCCTCGAAAAGCTCATCCATTTTCCGCCTGGCAAGACCCAGAGTAAGCCTAGTTCCGTATACGGGAACGTTGACGTCTTTGAGAACGTAAGGCAGCGCGCCCACGTGGTCTTCGTGGCCGTGAGTGAGGACTATGGCCCGGATCCGGTCCTTCCTTTCGATCAAGTACGAGACATCCGGGATTACTAAGTCGACCCCGGGCATGTCTTCTTCGGGAAACGACAGACCGCAGTCGATGACGATCGCATCGGGCCCGCACTCTAGGACCATTAGGTTTTTCCCTATCTCCCCGAGACCGCCTAGAGGTATCAATCTAACTTCTCTCATGTTTTTATCACCAGTTAGCAAGTATAACCCGTCCTGGCTAATCGTGCCAGCCGAAAAGAGGAAGGCTCGAAATGGGAGGAGAGGCGACCCACAAAGGCCGCCTCCGTTCTCTCGCGCCTAGTGGGATTCCACGTCTTTGGCGCCACACCGTCTGAACACGTCTGATACTTCGTTCACCTTGTCGTCTTCTGCCTTAACCGCCGCCACGATCTTGCCTTCCCTGACGCGCTCCTCGTACTTGCGTCCGGTGTCTTCAGGGATGCCCCAGTCTATGAGCCCGCCCGCGATTCCGCCTGTGACCGCCCCGCTCAAAGCGGCCGCGATCGGTCCGGCCGCCACGATGGGGCCGATGCCCGGAATGGCGAGCGCGCCGACACCTGCCAGAAGCCCCGCTGCCCCGCCGATGGTGCCGCCTGTGGCCACACCGCCGGAGAGCGACGATCCTCTGTCATCCCGTCGCCCTTCGCGAGATGATCGCCCCTTAGAGTCCTTCGCGATGATCGATATCTCATCGCGGCTGTACCCTTTTTTCTGGAGTTCGTCCGCCGCGCGTTCAGCTTGGTGGGTGTCGTCGAAAACTCCAAGTACCGTTTTTGACACGCGTTGCACCTCCAATCAGTAATATCCGCTTTATCGTTCCCCCAAAGCCTCGAAGGATTCGGATCGCGAATGAGGCAGAGTATTGCGTCATATGTACAAGTAGGAGGTGTGCAGATTTGCTAAAGCCAATCCTTATCGCGGTCTTGGTCCTTTTGGCTCTTTACATCTCGATGGGAATGAGGGTTACCCGGATCAAGAGTCTCAAGAAGCGGCCCTTAAGCTACGAGGAAGTGTCATCCCCGCTCGGCCAGGCGATGAAGGATTTCGTAACGGTCTCAGGGGGCATGTACCTGGGGATCATGGCCCTTGCGGAGTTCTTGAAGGTCCCGGTCCCCATGACCGCAAGCATATGGGGCACAAGTTTGGACCCGGTTGCCCTATTCTCGGTGTGCCTGGCTATCATCGCCCCAATTTTCCCATCCCGTAAGAACCGGTATTAGTTCAAAGCCCGCTAAACGATGAGCCGGATGAAAAACAAATGCAGGCTTATGCCTGCTATGTTGTGCTGGACTCCGCTATCTTTTTCTGTGCGTGAATCTTTGTCCACCGAACGATTAACCTGTCTAGAGAACTGCTGAGCGCGCCCGCGGCTTGGATCGTATTCTTGCAGTAACCTTCTCCTATCATTTCTGCCAACTTACCGCGCAGCGCCTCGATTTGAGCTTTGAGCTCTTCTTCGCTGCCTGGCATGAACCCGCTTTATCCCTCCAAGATTCTTCGCTTCCGCTGCCTTCGCATTATATGATCTCGCCGCCACGAATGGAAGCTTGTCGACAGGTTTCCGTACAAAAGGCACATGGAGTCTAGCAGGGGTTTACATGAGATGACGAGCGTTAGGCCTTCGAAGGTTTTTGACAATATCCACGTTTTCTTTGTCGTCTCCCGGCGAGTCGACAGGCGTCTCAAGTAGCCCGGGGAGATCGGGACAGAAATCGGGCCAGTTTATTAACGCCCTGAAGCTGTCGAGACCGATGCCTCCGCGCCCTATGTGAGCGTGGCGGTCGAGGTGGCCGCCGAGAGAGCCTTTGCAGTCGTTTAGATGTATTGCTCCCAGTCTGGAAAAACCGATGGTCGCGTCGAAGCTGTTCAATACCTCTGCGACGCCT
>CAZMEF010000055.1:3778-9461 GCA_964565305.1 uncultured Eubacteriales bacterium
TGCCGGAGTACTGAGGTCGTACCCCGCGGCAAAGGCGTGACAAGTGTCGAAGCAGACGCCGACCCTTTCGGGAGGCAACGCGGCGACTATCGCCGCGAGACTCTCAAACGCAGTGCCTATTTCCTGGCCTTGACCTGATGTATTTTCGAGGAGGATCTTGACGGGCCCCTCGTACCGGGCCAGGGCGTCCTGCAGACTTTCAACAACTCTAAGCAGCGGCTCTATAGCATCGGGCGGCTCAACCTTAGCCCTGTGCCCGAGGTGAGTGACGAGGAAGGAGGCTCCTAACGTTTCCGCCCGCATGAGGTCTTCGACAAGAGAGTCTCTCGAATAGCCGACTTTGTCCGGGTCAGAGGAGGCTAGGTTTAGAAAGTACGGAACGTGGACGACTACCGGCCGGATGTCGTGTTCTTGAAGTATGGTCTTCATCTTGGCGACATCCGGCACAGACAACTCCTTGGCCTTACCGCCCCTAGGGCTGCGGGAAAAGATCTGTACTGCCTCACACCCCAGGTTAACCGCCCTTTCGGCCATGGCGGCCATTCCGCCCGCTATAGAGACATGGATGCCCAGCCGCACCTCTAGCGGCCCGACTTGCTCCCGCCGCGGTCCCCGCGATCATTTCGCTCGTCTCTTCTGTAAGGCGGCCTTCGAAACCCGCCTTCCCGATCGCGGTCACGGGGCGCCGCAGGCGCGCCTCCCATCGCCTGCCGGCGCGAGAGGTTCACCCTGCCCATATGATCTATCTCTATCACTTTGACCACAACTTCGTCGCCGATGTTAAGCACGTCTTCGACTTTCCCTATGCGCTCCTCGGCTATCTCGCCTATCCTGACGAGACCTTCCTTTCCCGGAAGGATCTCGACGAACGCTCCGAAGTTGGTCGTGCGTGTGACCTTTCCGGTGTACACGCGCCCGATCTCAACGTCCCTTGTCAGGTTTTCGACAATGCCCTTGGCCTTCTCGCCGCTCGCCATGTCCGGAGCCGCGATGAACACTCTGCCGTCCTGCTCGATATCGATCTTAACGCCCGTCTCGGCGGTAATCTTATTGATGGTCTTGCCGCCGGGCCCGATGACGTCGCGTATCTTCTCGGGATCGATATTGACCACCAGAATCCGCGGCGCGTACTGGGACAACTCGCCTCGAGACTCGGGAATCGTGTCCAGCATCTTTCCGAGGATGAACAAGCGGGCCGCTTTGGCCCTCTCCAGCGCCGTGGTGAGGATCTCCCTGGTGACGCCGGCGATCTTTATGTCCATCTGAAGCGCCGTTACGCCATCTCTGGTTCCCGCCACCTTGAAGTCCATGTCACCGAGCGCGTCCTCCATCCCCTGGATGTCGGTAAGGACCACGGCTTTGTCCTGACCCTTGATCAGTCCCATGGCGATGCCCGCCACAGGCGCCTTGATGGGAACGCCGGCGTCCATCAGCGACAAAGTACTTCCGCAAACAGAAGCCATAGACGTCGACCCGTTGGATTCGAGGACTTCGGAAACTATCCTGACCGTGTACGGGAAATCGTTCTCGTCGGGGATAACCGGCAAAAGCGCCCTTTCGGCGAGCGCTCCGTGCCCGATCTCCCGGCGTCCCGGCCCCCGAAGAGGCCTGGTCTCGCCGACGGAATAAGGCGGGAAGTTGTAATGGTGGAGGTATCTCTTGCTCTCCTCAAGGCCGGTGGTGTCGAGCTCCTGGATATCTCCCTTTGCGCCGAGAGTAGCTATGCTCATTACCTGAGTCTGCCCACGGGTGAAGATGGCCGAGCCGTGGACCCTTGGCAGGACGTCCACTTCGCAGGTAATCTTTCGAATCTCGTCAGGTTGTCGTCCGTCGGGCCTCCTACCTGTTTCGAGGATCATCCCACGGACTTCTTCCTTAAGAACATCATGAAACGCCGCGCCTATGGCCGTATCCTTTTCCGGGAGATCGACGATGGCCTCGTCGAATACCTCCTTGTAAACGTCGTCCAAGGCCGACTCTCTCGACAGTTTCTCTTCCACCCTAATCGCTTGGCGGACTTTGGGAGAAGCCAGACCCCTGACCTTGGATTGGACATCCTGATCGGGAAGATACAGCGGCAAGACCGCCTTAGCCTTACCGATCTCTGAAGCTATGTTCTCCTGAAGCGCGCAGAGTTCTTTGATGACGTCATGTCCGAACATGATGGCGTCTACCATGACCTCTTCAGGGACCTGATTCGCTCCCGCCTCAACCATAAGAACGGCGTCCTTCGTACCCGCGACGGTCAAGCGCAGATCGCTCTCTTCGGATTGCTTGACATCGGGGTTCACCACAAACTTGTCGCCGATAAGGCCGACCTCAACGGCGGCGGCGGGCCCGTTGAACGGTATGTCGCTGACAGTAAGCGCCGCGGAAGCTCCGATCATGCCCGCGATCTCGGGCGAACAATCGTGCTCTATGGCGAGCGGCATGATCACGATCTGCACTTCGTTTCTGAGCCCTTTGGGAAACAGCGGGCGCAACGGCCTGTCTGTGAGCCTCGCCTGAAGGATGGCCTTTTCGGGCGGCCTTCCTTCCCTGCGCCCCCAGCTTCCGGGGATCCTGCCTACCGCATACAGCCTTTCTTCCACGTCCACGGTAAGCGGAAAGAAATCGAGGTTCTCTTTGGGTTCCTTGGACGCCGTTGCCGTAGCAAGGACGGTAGTGTCACCGTACTTGACTAGGACTGAGCCGCTGGCCTGCTTCGCCACTCTCCCGAATTCAAGCGTTAGCGGCCGGCCCCCCAAGTCGAACTCATATGTCCGAACTGACTCCAATGATTACTGCACTCCCTTCGACCACTGCTAGCCTCTCAACTTTAGTCTCTCCACTATGGCCCTGTAACGGTCAGGCTCCTCGCGGTTCAGGTAGTTGAGAAGGGCCCGACGCTGCCCAACCATCTTGAGCAGGCCGCGGCGGCTGTGGTGGTCTTTCTTGTGTACTTTCAGGTGCTCTGTCAGGTAGTTGATCCTCTCGGTGAGAAGCGCTATCTGAACTTCGGGCGAGCCGGTGTCGGTCTCGTGGATTTTGTACTGGTCGATGATGGTCTTCTTGCGGTCGATTTCTAGCGGCAAAAGAAACACCTCCATATATGAGAATGCGCCTTGACCACAGAATCACGCGCCGGAGGAGCGACGGTCCGAGTATCAAGGTACCTTCTGGCCAGTGCATTCTACCATAGGCCAAGGGGGCTGTAAACGAAGCCCCGCGTTGACGGCTTCCGCATGAGACCCTTTGCATGAGACCCTCCGAGTTGGAATCTTGCATGTCCGGTTCGGGCCGGGAAATCACGGGAAATGTAAGTACTCCATTTCGGTAGATATATCCGCCGTAAGTATCAGTTTCTAGCACTTGGAAGCAGATTAAGTACCGTCTCACGATAGATACCGGTGCGTCGGCCTTGGCATGGGCCGAAATGTGCGACATTCACCCGGACCCACAGGTGACGCTGAATGGCGGTTGCTCTTGAATGCCTCCTTAGCTGGCCTTTCTTACTTGCCTCTCTTGCCATCAGGAGCGAAGGTTGATCGCCACTTGGGTCGGGGCTCGCCCTGGAGGTCTATGTGCTTCCAAACGGTAGATAGATCTGTTTTAAGTATCACAAATCAGCACTCACAGAAAAACTAAGTACCTCCAAACGGTAGATAGAGATCACGTGGACCTCCGGGTACCTACCGGTCTTCATCCCGTAATCGAGTAATGAAGAAGACCCGCATGACGCCTCCATATAGATCACCGCTGATGCCCGGCACATGGGCCTCCACCCTCAGATCCCCTCCGCCGAAGGTGGGCCTTGTCCCTATGTTTACAACCGCTGGAAGCGTGGAAGGGCCGGCCCCGAAGTACGCCGGCGCCATCTGCGCGAGAGCGGCATAAACGCCGGTTCTGGGGATCACCTTGTCGTCTTCAACGGCGAGATTCGCGGTGGGAATTCCCATGGAGCCCCCCTTGCCGTCGCCTCGCACAACTCTTCCGGAGATACAATAGCGTCTGCCGAGGCACTCGGCCGCTTCTTCCACTCGCCCTTCCTCCAAAGCTCTACGGATGCGGGTGCTGGAGACCACTTCCCCTTTCATGACGAAAGGCGGGATAACGCTGACGCCGAATCCAAGCTCGTGGCCCCAAGAGACGAGGTTTTCCGAAGTGCCTTTGCCCATGTAGCCGAAGGTGAAGTTGAAGCCGCACACCACGTGTTTGGCCTCGAGGATGTCCGCCAAGTACCGCCGCGCAAAATCCTCCGCCGGAGTCCTCGCCAACTTTTCGTCGAAAGGTATTTGCCAATAACAGTCGGCCCCGAGGTCCGCCATCAGTTCTCTTTTTTCGTCCGGAGGAGTAAGGAGCCTGACGCCGTTTCCGTTCACGGCGGTTAGGGACCTCGGATGGGGATGAAACGTCACGGCGCAAGTGGGAGCTCCCAGCGCCTTCTTCACCCGGGTCGCCTCACGGAACAATTCGCGATGGCCCAGATGCACGCCGTCAAAAACGCCCAGCGCGGCCACGACTCCTTTGCAGCTCTTACCGCCTTCGGGATCTACGATTCGCAACTTCATCACTCTCACGAGTCAGAACTTTTTCGTACTTCAGGTTTGCTGCGTGAGCTTCGGGATAAACCACGGCGAGGATCCTGGGGAACCCTTCTTTGCCCAGTTCGTACGCCAAAAACGTTCCCTGTTCCGCCGTCCTCAGTCGGACCGCGTCGGGCAAAGCAAAATCCGCCGGAGACAGCTCGACACCGTGAATCACTTTTTCGAGTGCGCCGCTCGCGACTTCATACCGGGCGTAGGCGGATAAGGCTTCAAGAGGATCAACGATGCCTGCCCGAAAGTTACCTGTAGCGTGCGCGTCCAGGAGCCCTCGCGGGGTGACCGCTTCCTTCAGATTGAATTGCCCTGAACTCACTCTGAGAAGATACGAGACTACAGCGCCGCAACCGAGCGCCTCACCGATTGAAGAGGCGAGAGCACGGACGTAAGTGCCCCTCCCGACCCGCATCGAGAAGTACCCCTTAGGATTTTGCCCGGCGCGCCATCCCGCCAGTTTGAGTTCATGCACGGCCACGCTCCGGGCCCCAACTTCAACTTCCTCGCCCTCGCGCGCCAAATCGTAAAGCCGTCTGCCCTGACGTTTGAGGGCCGAGTAAACGGGGGGCTTCTGCTTAATCATTCCCGTAAACGACCCCAGCGCCCGTCGTACATCATCCTCTGATAGACGCGCGGCAGCGGAGGTAACTGTAACGTCGCCGTCAAGGTCTCCCGAGTCTGAAGTCGCCCCGAACGTAAACTCCGCGAAGTAGCGCTTGTCTTCCCCCAGAAAGTATTCGGATAGGCGACGGTACGTTCCGAGCGCGAGCGGTAACACCCCTACCGCCAACGGGTCTAGGGTTCCGAGGTGGCCTGTACGAGGCTCGTGAAAAACCCGTCTGGCAAACAGCACGAGGTCGTGGGATGTCACGCCCCGGGTCTTCTGCAGGTTTAGGAAGCAGTCCATACTTCAAGCCCATCCAAAATGTCGATGACCTTCGCGGTGACCTCTTCAAGCGTGCCCTCGATAAGTGCCCCGGCCGCCCTCGGATGCCCTCCTCCACCCAGGGAGTAGGCCACTTGAGCCACATCCACCGACGACCGGGAGCGAAAACTAACGTGAACTTTGCCGGGTTCATCCGCTTCCTTGAAGAGGAGCGCGA